>NZ_FUKJ01000018.1 GCF_900163745.1 Crenothrix polyspora | reverse complement strand
CACGGCTTTCTCATAAAAAATTAACTTGCCGAAGCACTGATACTAATGTATCAGGACAATCCGTAAATTTTTCAATGGTAGCTTGAAAGTTTTGTGACCCTTTCTTTGACGACCAACGCAGTAAATTCATGGCGAAACAACGCAGCTTGCCCATGATTTGGGCTTGATTGCCATCTTTAGTTTTGACATGATCTTCGTTAAACGTGACATCTAACTGCCAATTGTTCGATTCTACGCCCCAATGGCCGCGAATGGCAGTTGCTAAAGCCTCGACAGTGCGTACTTTATGGCTACCCATGAAATTGCTCAGATAGTAGGCGGTTTCACGGGTGGTTTTGCCGCTGGCAAAACCATATGTTTCACGAACCATCACGACTAATGACCTTAGTCCACTGTGCTGCCAACGGTCATCCAGATCCAGTTCTTGCAGATTGAATAAGCGGGCTTGCCGTGTGGTGATATAGCCATGTCCATAATCATGGTCAATGGTATCTGCTAATGATTTTTGACCACCTAAAACGCGGCATTGCTCTAGCAATATCGGTTGGTTTTCTTTGATCTGAATCAGGTATTGTCCACCCGCTTGCTCGATTTGCGCCATAGTTTCAGGGTTGCAATGATGGGCATCCAGGCTGATCTTATGCTTGTCCAATCCAGTTTCTTTAAGGAAATCACGCATGACTGTAATTTCGCTGGCTTTGTCGCCTACTTGGCGGGCTTGTGCCACATCAATACGGCTATCATGGGACACTGCATGGATAACGGCTTGTTTTTCACCGGACTTGAGTGTGCCCCTCATTACTTTTCCATCGGCACCTATCCATTCCTTCTCAATCAGTTGCACAATCCGTTCTCCAAAACAATCACTGATCACACAGCTTAAGGCCAACCAATCCAGGTCTGCCAGCATCCTAGGCAAATGCGCACGAGAAATCGGAGTGGCATCTTCAATTCCGGTTACGTCCCGCAACCAGTCAATTTTATTGGCTATATAGCGTTGAATGCCAGATACATGTGACCGTCCGACCAACGTGGCAAAAATGAAGGCGGTTATCAGAAATCCCAATGAATGCCGTTTACCGCGAGGATCGCGTAAATCGGTAAAATTTTTGAGCGCATCAATAAACTTTCTTTCTCCTGCGCCTATGATTATTTCGGGTTCATTGTTATTTGTTGCAGCTGTGATTGGCATAGGGCGGCGAGTCAAATATCCAATATTTTACAACATGTCAACAAATTTTCTATGAGAAAGCCGTGGTACTGGCCTACCGTGACCAATATATCGTCGAGCGTGGCTTCAACCGCTTCCGAGGTAAAGTGCTGGACTTAACACCGATATACCTGAGTTCGACGACATGCATTAAAGGCCTGGTAAGGCTGCTTACCATTGGCTTGCGAGTATTATGCCTAGTTGAATTTGAAGTACGCAGAACCTTGCAGGAGCAAAATGCAAAACTGGCCGGCATTTATGTGGGCAACCCCAAGCGGGCGACAACCAAACCAACCACCGAAATGATGTTGAAGGCATTTCGTGGCGTCTCGCTGAGTATGGTGACCATCGATGGAGTGGAGCATGGCTTTATGACCCCGTTGAATGCGGTACAACAAAATATTTTGAGGCTGGTAGGTTTCCCTACTGAAATTTACCAGGCAGTTCAGTTGCAATCTGTGGAAGTGGCCACCAAAATGGGCGGACGGTGAGTATTAGTGATTGTAAATCCCCAAAATAGGTAAGCGTCCAGTCCCACCAATAACCCATATGAACTGGTCTCAATTGAGTTTTTCAACACCCTTAGGTGCGAATGGCGACTAACTATTCATGCAAGGCTTAACATGGGCGCGCTTTTTTCTGCCCGTAACTGCTGACGTGCGGCACAGCTAAAATCCTTGGCTTCCTCTTCAACGGCATATATAGAGCCACCAATTAATTAAGCGACATTTTTGATATTTAGATGTCCAACAACTAAACAACCACCAGCTTTAGCTGGTGGGTTTGGATTCGGCGGACTAAACCGCCGACTAAA
>NZ_FUKJ01000322.1 GCF_900163745.1 Crenothrix polyspora | reverse complement strand
CTTTAAGCTTGTCAGACACCGTTACGCGCCAGACCATATTGCCGACATCATCAGCAACCAGCAACGCCGACTGCTTGTCGAGAGCCACACCCACCGGTCTTCCAAACGCATCGCCATCAGCACTGACAAAACCCGTCAGCACATCAATTGGCTCTCCGATGGGCTTGCCGCCTCTGAAGGGTATAAAGATCACTCGGTAGCCACTGCGTGGATTGCGATTCCAGGAACCGTGCTGGCCAATAAAAACCCCATTGTCGAATGGCGTTGGCCATGCGCTACTTTTGGAAAACACTAAGCCAAGCGAAGCGGTGTGCGATCCGAGGGCATAATCCGGTACTCTTGCTGTAGCAACCAGATCAGGTCGCTGAGGTTGTATGCGTTCGTCCAGATGCTGGCCAAAGTAGCTGTAAGGCCAGCCAAAGAAGCTACCATCGGGTACTGAAGTTAGGTAATCGGGCACCAGATCGCTGCCAATTTCATCGCGCTCATTTACCACCGTCAACAGTGCGCCGCTTTCGGGTTCCCAGGCGAGGCCGTTGGGATTTCGCAAACCGGTCGCGTAGATGCGGTAGCTTTTGCGTTTTGGATTCACTTGCCAGATAGCGGCGCGGCCTACCTCTTCCTCCATGCCGTTTTCGGCGACATTACTGTTCGATCCCACCGTCACATAAAGCAGTGAACCGTCCAGACTGGCTATGAGATTCTTGGTCCAGTGGTGATTAATTAGACCCGCTGGCAAATCCAGCACCTTGATGCCCGGCTGGGTGATTCGATTTTCACCTTTGTTATAGGTAAACTTCATCACCGCATCCGAATTGGCCACGTAGAAATCCTTGCCAATTAACGCCATACCAAAGGGCGAGTTAAGACCATCAATAAACACCGTCCGTATTTCCGCCACGCCGTCGCCATTGCTATCGCGCAGCAGAGTAATGCGATTGGCGCTAGGTACAGCAGCACCTGCTTTGTTCATCACCCACTTCATAAGCCAGCCCTTAAGGCCATGCCCATCCTCAGGTTTGGCCGGCGCATTGGTTTCGGCAACCAGAACATCGCCATTAGGCAATACATACAGCCAGCGTGGATGATCAAGTCCACTGGCAAAAGCGTTTACGGCCATCCCTGATGCCGCCAACGGCTTTCCATTCGCAGGCCAACCTTTGGCTGGAGCGATGTTTACCGTGGGAATCAAGGTTGGATTGGGTGGGGGCAGTTGAGGATGAACCCCAATACCCGCCGCAACGGGTAACCGTGCCACTTCACCGCACGCCGTTAGCATTATGGCTACAACCGTAAACAGCAACGAACGTTTTGAGTACATAACGCCAAAGCCCGAATAAAATCTATTCACACTTAGTGTTGAACACTCGCCATTTGCCGACAACTCTTCGCGCAGGCACGACACGCTGCAACGCATTCATCCATACCACCGATTTTCTCGCAATCGACCGCACAGGCTTCACAGACTTCGGCACAGACCTCACAAACTCGACGATGAAAAGCCGAACCACTGAGCTGAAAATTAGCTGATGTCTGGCAAATTTCGGCGCAATTCATAATGAGACGGAAATGATCGGCTGCAACATGCTTTCCGCCAGCCTCAAGGCAGTGGTTCATGGCCGTTTGTAAGCAGACCTGATGACAATGGCTACAGGCCGCTATACAGGCTTGCATGCTGGTTTCAGTGTGGGTTGAATGATTCATGGTGTGTTCCTAAAGTAACAAGTGCGACCAACGACGGATAAGTCATTTCAACCAAGAATCGAACTTGATGGCATGACTGGGGTTACGTAAAAACCTTGAAGGCATGTTAATCGAAAAACTAATCGCTGTCGGTACGCTGGCGCACATAGATTTTCAGAAAAGCAATTTATGAAACACGCATATCCTCATGGCATTAATGTACAGACGCAAGATTTTGCGTCTGTACTGGGTAACATGTTATCGAGACACTCAACAAGGCTTAACCTGTGCTGTACCGCCGTAGTTAAATGGCCAAAAAACCCACAAATATTTTTCTTAATAAGACGCTTATGTGTGTTACCGCACAGACAAAGAATTAATGTTGCGATTAAGCTACTTCTGAGGCTGTTTAACAACAGCACTTGCCCTAATTAGCCAACTATAAGGAAAATATTATGTTAAACAAAAACTTACTCTCTCTTGCAGTATTAACTGGCTTAGGTTTTTTACCGCTGGCACAGGCCGTCGATCAACCGCCCGATAATCGCTGGTATGTCGCACCGTTTGGCACCTACGTAAAACCCGGTGGCGATAGACATTCCGATATAGATGGCTACGGTGCAGGCATGGGTATTGGTAAAATGCTTAACGAACATTTTAATGTTGAGTTAAGAGGATTTTATAACGGTTTTGATGATACAAACCCGCGTCGTGATGGCAGCAAAGGCCAATGGGATCTGGCTGGCGGCACCGCTGATTTGCAATACTATTTCTTCCGCGACACCTTTTCACCTTATGCCGTTATAGCAGCAGGTGGCATGAACAGCTATGTCAATGGCAAAAGCGGCGTTGGTATTATCGGCGAAGCGGGTCTGGGTTTTACTTATGAGGTCAATGACAACTTCTTGATTCGCAGTGATGTGCGTTATCGCTATAACAACAACCTCAACGCCCATTTAAATCCGGGTACTGATGAGTTTCATGACCTGCTGGTTAACGTAGGTTTTGTTGTGCCTTTCGGCCCAAAACCTGTCGCAGCGGCAGAACCCCCGCCAGAGCCAGATTGTTCTACATTGGATTCGGATTCCGATGGTGTTAATGACTGTATCGATAAATGCCCTGGTACTATCAGTGGTAGCCAGGTTGACGATCAAGGCTGTCCTATCCGGCTGGAAATTAGGGGCGTAAATTTCAAGTTCGATTCCGCAGAACTGACACCTAGCGCCATGAGTATTCTGGATGGTGTTGCAGAAAGCCTGATCAATTACCCACAAAAAAATGACATCGAAGTGCAAGGCCATACCAGCAGCGAAGGCACAAGCCAATATAACCTGCGCTTGTCAAATCGTCGCTCGCAAGCCGTTGCCGACTACCTGAGCCAAAAAGGTGTCACTAACAAACTGACGGCAAAAGGCTACGGCGAAGATCAACCGATTGCTGATAACAGCACTGAAGAAGGTCGACAAAGAAATCGTCGTGTTGAGCTGGTCTGGATTGAAGATCCAAAATAAATCCACTCTGAATACCTTCTAGCAAAATCACAAGCACCCAACCACTACAGATGCCTTATGTACGATACCGTACAGACGGCATCTGATATTGTTACTAGACTGAACCTGAATTTGCAGCGCCTTCATTTGCCTAAATAACACTGTTCTTTTCGGTAGCGTTGCCATGTCACTTTTACTCATCACAATAAAGGTATAGCCCAATGAAAACAAAAAATAAAGTTCTTATCATGTCCTGTTTATCTACTGTTATTGCATTGACCGGTTGTCAAAAAGAAAACGCAACAACTGACAGGGCAGAGAAAAAAATTGATAGTGCCACTGAAATGGCCGAAGAAAACATTAAAAAATCTGATAAAGCCGCCGATCAACAAATAACAGGCTTAAAAAATGCATTAGAGCAGAATGCGGAACAGGCAAAACAAAACATTGATCAATCTACCGAGGCCTCTAAAGAAGCATTGGAAAACACCAAAGATAAAGTTGATCAAGCCTCTGAGCGAGCCGAGGAAAAGGTTGAGCAGATAAAAGAGACTGCCGAGAAAAAACTGGATGATATTAAGGCTGGGATACCCTCTGATAAACCTGAAACAACAGGTGAATACCTGGATGACTCGATGATCACCATGAAAGTTAAAGCGGCGATAATGGCTGAGCCACTGCTTAGTGCATCCCATATTAATGTCACCACGGTGAATGGCGTGGTTAAACTGAGTGGCACGGTTGACTCCGAAAAAAGCATCGCCAGTGCAACCACTGCCGCCAATAGCCAGAAGGGTGTCAGCGCCGTACAGACTGATCTGACTGTTGATATTAAAAACAAATAACAGTGGGTTATTTACGATGGTTACCTGTTCTTGGCGTTATGCTGATACCGATAGCCGCTCAGGCTACAACGGCGGATGACACTTACATTGCGGGTTATGCCGCTGGCGTTTTAAAGCAAAACTTAAATCTTGATCTGCCGTCATTAATAGTGCGTGATGGCGTTATTACTTTGCCGGTTGGTAGCTTGGGAGCGCATTACCACTTCTAACCGAAGGCATATAAGGCAAGTGTCCGTGATTACATACGGACATTTGCAACCGTTAATTGCCGCAGCGTATGACGTGCAATCATCAGGTTTTCGTTGCTAGGTACAACCCAGGTGGCGATTTTAGAACCCGCTGTTGAAATACATATAGCTGTGGCTTGATTGGCAGATTCGTCAAGCTCAAGCCCCAACCACGCCGCCTGATGGCAGATTTTGGCACGAATTAGCGCAGAATGTTCACCGATTCCACCCGTGAATATCAGCGCGTCAAGGCCGCCGAGCGCCGCAGCCAGAGAACCTATTTCACACCCGATACGATACACGAACAACTCGATGGCCTCTTGAGCCTGTGGATTATCGCTGGCAAGCAGTGTCCGCATGTCGCCGGAAATGCCGGAAACACCGAGCAGACCGGATTCATGATAAAGCAGTTGCTCCAGGGCAGGGGCATCCATTCCATAATGATTCATAAGATACAGCACCACCCCAGGGACAATGCTGCCGCAACGAGTCCCCATAACCAGACCATCAAGCGGAGAAAACCCCATTGTAGTGGCGATGCTACGTCCGTTTTGTAAGGCACATAAGCTGGCACCATTACCTAAATGCGCTACGATGACACGCGCTTCTGCGCGACTGGGTTCAAGTGTGGGCAATACGGAGGCAATGTATTCATAAGACAGACCGTGAAATCCGTAATGG
>NZ_FUKJ01000080.1 GCF_900163745.1 Crenothrix polyspora | reverse complement strand
TGGCGGTGCTAGAAACGGCCAGTCAAGGCTTATTGGCAGCCAAGTGCATTGGCACAGAGTGGTTGGTGAGTGCCAGCTATGAACAGTCGCTGAATCGGTTAAAAGAAAAATTCGATATTGTCGATGCTAGCGATGATGTGGCGATGATAGCAAAAACCGTAGCGGGCCAACTACAGCAACAGCGGGGTGTGGATTTTGTGCTGATACAACTGTACGCTGAAGATCGCCATATTCTGTATGATAAAGACAAGCCCATTGTTGTACACAGTTTTTTATTTTCAGGGGATCAGTGTCATCACGCGGCACATTCAATAGCGGGTACTATTCAGCGCAAGCAAAAACAGGCGGCGTTAATGTCTTTGGACACGTTGCGCCGGTATCTAAGACGTGACAGCCGTTCGCTCTGAGCTTGTCGAAAGGTAAACGGGGTAGAGACGCAAAATATTGCGTTTCTACCCTACGAATCAAGCCTCCAATTTTTCTTTCAGGAAACTAATAATATTATCAAGAGGCACTTCTTCGTTGTCTTGTGAGGTTCTGGCTTTATATTCAACGGTTTGGCTATCAAGACCTCGATCACCAATAATAATGCAATGTGGAATGCCAATCAGTTCCATATCTGAAAACATAAAGCCGGCGCGGACTTTCCGGTCATCAAACAGCACTTCAATGCCGGCGGCCAATAGATCCTGATACAACTGTTCAGCAGCCTCTTTCAAACGATCTGATTTGTGCATGTTCATCGGGCACAACGCGACTTGAAACGGTGCCAGGGCAGTTGGCCAGATAATACCGCGCTCATCATTGTTTTGTTCGATAGCGGCGGCAACAAGACGCGAAATGCCGATACCGTAACAGCCCATCGTCATGATTTGATGTTTGCCGGCTTCATTGATAATACCGGCTTTCATGGCTGCACTGTACTTGGTGCCTAACTGGAAGATATGGCCGACTTCTATGCCACGGGCAATAGTCAATGTGCCATGCCCATCGGGGCTTGGATCACCGGCGACCACTGTGCGCAGATCCTCTATGTGTACCGGCAAAGGCAAATCGCGTTCCCAGTTGACGTGGGCATAATGCTTATCGTTTTGATTAGCACCGCAAACAAAGTCGGACAATAGCATGACGCTGCGGTCAGCAATAATGGGTATCTTTAAGCCAATCGGGCCAATAGAGCCGGGTTTGCACTGGCAGGCATCAATTATTTCCGCATCGCTGGCGAAGGTTAACGGGACGGCAATGCCCGCAATTTTTTCGGCTTTAATGGGATTAAGTTCATAATCGCCACGCAATAGCAAGGCAAGCAAACCATCATCTTCAGCTTTTACGATTAATGTCTTGAGGCATTGACTGGCTGGAACGGATAAAAAGTCGCTAATTTCTTCAATGCTATGTTGGTTGGGTGTGTCGATTAACGTCAGTTCATCGGTAGGTAAATTGCGGACACCTTCTGGCCGAATAGCTTCGGCTTTTTCGATATTGGCAGCGTAAGCACTTTCTGTCGAGAAAGCAATCGCATCTTCGCCGGAGTCGGCCAGTACATGAAATTCATGGGAGATCGCCCCGCCGATAGAACCGGAATCGGCAACTACCGCCCGAAACGTTAAGCCAAAACGGTTAAATATCGTCGTATAAGCCTGGTACATGGCATCGTAAGTCTCCTGTAACGAGACTTGATCCAGATGAAAGGAATAAGCATCTTTCATAATAAACTCACGCGAACGCATCACGCCAAAACGTGGGCGGATTTCATCACGAAATTTGGTTTGTATTTGGTAATAAGTAACCGGCAACTGCTTGTAACTTTTGAGTTCGTTACGGGCAAGATCAGTAATAATTTCTTCATGGGTGGGGCCTAGGCAGAAATCTCGGTCGTGCCGATCTTTTAAACGCGCCAGTTCTGGGCCGTATTTTTCCCAGCGCCCAGTTTCTTGCCAGAGTTCAGCCGGTTGCAGGGCGGGCATTAACACTTCCAGACCACCAACTTTTTCCATTTCCTCGCGGGTAATTTTTTCCACTTTGCGCAGTATGCGTAGGCCTAACGGTAACCAGGTGTACAAACCTGCCGCCAGTTTACGGATAAGTCCGGCACGGAGCATTAACTGGTGACTGACTACAACAGCATCAGCGGGGATTTCTTTAACGGTATTAAGCGGGAATTGAGAGGTGCGCATGTTGTAACAGGAAAAAGTGAACAAAGAGAATTGTATTTTACAGGGTTAATACGGTTTTGGTTATTTTGATCGCTGTAATTCTAGCGAAAGACCAAGTGTAAGGTTTGGGACAGCGTTACAAAACAAATTTAATCGTTAGATCTAGTCTATAGTTGATGATAATTCAGCGTGTATTTGCAATGTCCCGTTAATGTGGGCTATGTAAAATAATCACCGGATTTATAAAGCAAAGCAAGGGTAATGGCTCAGCCATTAGAAAATAGAAGACAAATGACACGGATTTGATAAACACGGATGAAAACAAATAAATTTTTTTGTAACCGTTCAGTTCCCCTCTTTGAAAAAGAGGGGTTAGGGGAGATTTTTAAAATAAATCCTCCTCTACCCCTCGTAAACTCTCCCCATTTTTCAAAGGGGGAGGTGAACGCATACATTTTTTTAATCCGTCTAATCAGTGTCATCTGTGTTCTGTTCGATTATATAGGCCGTTACAAACAAGGTGATATTTTACGGGTACAGGTCATTGCTTCCCCCTTTGTTAGCCGTTGTTTCAGACACGCTATGGTTTCTTGTTAATTAACAATATAAACATCACACATCAGTAATCGTAAGTTGGTCAAGTGACTGAACAGAATATTTTTTTGAAAAACAGCGGGCAATTGGTTGTAGCGGCAGTCTTATTTTATGCGACCGGTTGGCTTGCCATGTTAGTTGCGCCACCGCCCGCTTATATCGGTATCATCTGGCCACCGGCCGGTATTGGCTTGGCAGCGGTATTATTGTGGGGCTACCGTGTATTGCCGGGCATCTTTCTGGCGACTATCCTGTTGTATCTTAATGTTTTTGATCTTGCGGCCTTATGGGATTCACCGCAAAAATTAATGGCCTTATGTAGCGTCTGTGCCTGTGCTGTGCTTCGAGCATGGCTAGGTACTATTCTCGTTAAACGCTTTGCACAGTTTCCTTACACATTAGTCACGCTTCGAACCATCGGATTATTTTTTGTGCTGGCAGGGCCTGTTGCGGCTTTTGTTCCAGCGGCGTTAACGGTTTTTGCGCTGCATGTTTCAGGCATTATTATGTCGTCTGATATTTATAGTCTTTTTTTGAAAACCTGGCTGGCCGATTGCACCGGTGTGGTTATTTTTATACCGTTATTGTTTATTGTTTTTGAACGCAGTCAACGTATTTGGCAAGATCGCATTATTACGCTGGGCTTGCCTTTGGTGCTGTATTTTTTGGTAACAATGGCTTTGTCGTTATATTTTCAGCAAAAAAACATGCAGTACTTATTGCTGGATGGCGCACTTTTGCCCGTTTGTATCAGTGTCGTATTGTTGGCGTTAACGGGGTATGAGGAGTCGATCAAAATTGCCGTAGATGAACGTACTGAAGAACTTACACAAAGTAATCGCAAATTAAGGTCACGCGATAGACAATTTAACAAGTTGGTACAAACGCAATCGGTTATTGTCTGGCGTGCCCATCCAGTATCCTTCAGATTTGTTTATGTGAATGATGAAGCTAAAACAATTTTAGGTTATCCCATCAGTTTATGGAAAAACGAGCCTGATTTTTGGTGGGAGCATATTCACGATGATGACAAAGACCGTGTGCAGGCCTTTTGTGCCGAAGAAAGAAAACCGCGTGATGTTGATTTGGAATACCGGATGATAACGGCGGATGGTGATGTCGTTTGGTTACGTGATATTTTTACCAAAGTGGTGAGCAATGGCGTAGTGAGTGAGCTGTATGGCTTAATGATTGATATTACCAAGCAAAAACTGGCCGAGGAGGAATTTCGGGTAGCAGCGATTACTTTTGAAAGCCAGCAAGGTATTATGATTACCGATAGCCAGAGCAAAATTATTCGCGTCAATAAAGCGTTTACCGATATTACCGGCTTTACCTTGCAGGAAGTGATAGGTCAGGAACCTAAGCTGCTTAAATCCGGTCGACACGATCAAACGTTCTACAAAAATTTCTGGCAGCAACTGATGACGGTGGGTATGTTTGAAGGCGAGGTGTGGAATCGGCGTAAAAATGGCGAAATTTATCCAGAATGGCAGATTGTTACAGCGGTTGAAAATAACGGTGAAGTGACCCACTATGTCTCGGTTTTTTCGGACATTACCCAGAAAAAGGAAGCCGAAGATAAAATTCACAGTTTGGCGTTTTATGATGCACTGACGGGGTTGCCGAATCGTCGTTTGTTATTGGACAGGTTTGAGCAGGAAATTGCCATTGCCAGACGCCATAAGCAATTTGGCGCAGTTATTTTTTTGGATTTGGATCATTTCAAGTTACTGAACGACTCGCAAGGCCATTTGGTTGGCGACGAGTTGCTGATTCAGGTGGCTAACCGGTTGTCTTCGGTACTGCGGGAAGAAGATACCCCAGCACGTTTGGGTGGCGACGAATTTGTGGTGTTATTACATGCCAATTCGGAAAATTTATCCGAAGTCAGCGACCACGCGCGTACCGTTGCAGAAAAAATCCGCAAACAACTCAATACCCCATTTTTGCTGCATCATTATCAGCATCAGATTTCTACCAGCATAGGGATTACCCTGTTCCCAGAGGGCGATGAAAGTCCTGATATGATTTTGCAACAGGCAGATACGGCGATGTACCGATCCAAGGCCGGTGGCCGCAATGCCATCAGCTTTTTTCAACCTAGTATGCAGGAGGCCGCCGATCAGCGGTTAAAGCTGGAGCAATATTTACGTACCGCAATTGATAAAGAAGGCTTTATGCTTTTTTTCCAGCCACAGGTTGATCGTAGTGGTGTGATGCTGGGTGCAGAAGTGTTGATTCGCTGGGAGCAGGTAGAGCAGGGCATCGTCTCACCTGCGGATTTTATTTCCGTGGCAGAAGAAAGCAGCTTAATCCTGGATATTGGTTTATGGGTGCTGAAGAAAACCTGTCAACAGATTAAAGAATGGCTGGTGATGGGGATTCATGTGCCACGCATGTCTGTTAATGTCAGTTCACGCCAGTTCAGGCAGCCTGATTTTGTTGAGCAGATTAAAGCGGCTATCAGTGACAGCCAGATTCCGCCGGCTTTATTGGGCATTGAATTGACGGAAAGTGTCATGATTGTCGATATCGATGATACTGTCACCAAAATGAAAGCGTTAAAAAAATTGGGCGTTTCCATTGCTATAGATGATTTTGGTACGGGCTATTCCTCGTTGGCATACCTTAAACGCTTGCCGCTGGATGTGTTAAAAATAGACCGTGGCTTTGTCAGAGATATTCTGACTGATACCAATGATGCGGTGATTGTTGAAACCATTATCAGTATGGCAAGGCATTTAAAGCTACGTGTTATTGCTGAAGGCGTGGAAACCGAAGATCAGTTTGATGTTTTGAAGAAGCAGGGCTGCTTAATGTTTCAGGGCTATCATTTCAGCCGTCCGCTGTCCGCTGTACGTTTTGCTGAAAAGTATTTGGCTAATTTGTAGCTCCCGTTTTGTAACAACTCAGCCGTCCAAAAATATAGGATACAACGTTCTTACAGTGTTTTCATATCCGGTGAATAACATTAATTATTAGCGGCGGAATACAAACCTAGGTTTGTACTCCATCGAATATAACTAATCGATACTGAAAACGCTGTATCTAGCCACGGAAACCAAAAGTAGGCACTTTTAAGCGGCATAAAAAACACGAAAGAACATACGTTAAAAAGTTGTGTTATTGCTTTATTTTCGTGCCTTTCGTGGACAATTAACCGGATAACAAAGGTATGTTGTTTCCCAGAAATCGCCTTACCGAAAACTTTTTGTGTCTTTTGTGGTTTCCGTGGATTTTTTTAATACCTACTGAGTCTTTAGGTTTACTCTTTGATACCCAGCAATAGCCTGGGTTCAATAGCACCAGCCAACTCCTTAACCGCATCTGCGCTACGAAAAAATACCTTACCAGGCTTGAGTTGTTCAACGAAATCGGTTTTTTGCAACTTGTCCATCACAGGGCCTTTGGCTTCTGCAATATTTAAAGTTTTACCCGTTGCTTGCAAAGCACGATTGATATTTTCCAGTGCTTCCAACGCTGTGGTATCGATATCGCTGACCGAGGTAAAGATGAGTACGACATGTTTAATATTGGGCTGTCGCCACAGCTCGGCGGTAAGATACTCTTCAATGTAGACAATATTGGTAAAGGTGATACTTTCATCGATACGCAGTAATAACAGATCTTGCCAGGTTTCTACCTGATGACGTTTAATATTACGAAAATGTTCGGTACCCGGTATGCGCCCCACTACGGCAATATGCGGCTGGCTGGATTTACGTAAATGGCTGGCAATCGTCAGTATAATGCCTAATGAAATCCCTTCTTCAATACCGAAAACTAACACGCCTAACAAGGTCATCACTTCAGCGATACCATCCCCACAGTCATAACGCCAAGTGTGTAAAATGTCTTTTAAACGCAGTAATGGCATGATGGCCATCAAAATAATGGCGGCCAATACCGCTTTGGGGATTTTCTCAAACCACGGGGTAAAAAACATCACCGCCACACTAAGCAATCCGGCGGCAATTAACATCGCCATTTGGGTTTTGGCACCGGCGGCAAAATTAACCATCGTCCGGCTAAAGCCACCAGCAACCGGCATACCGCCGGAAAGCGCGGCGGCTAGATTAGACGCACCTAAGGCAATCAGCTCTTGATTGGGTGCAATTTTTTCGCCTCTCAGGTTGGCAGTCACTTTGGCAATTGCCACGCTTTCCACGTAAGCAATCAACGCGATAAAGGCGGCGCTGGGCAGTAATAGCCGCCATTGTTCGCCATCAATAAAGTTGAGGCTTAATAACGGAAAGCCGGAAGGCACCTGGCCGACGACAGCAACGTGATGCTGGCTTTGCAGATTAAAATAACTGACCGCGAGCGTTCCAAATAATACGGTCAATAACGGCGCACATTTGCTGATGGCGGTGACGATGGACAGTGACAAGCCTATTTTTTTGAGTAGCGTCGTCAGCGGTTTGCCGAATAAGATCAATACGCTGAGTGCCGCTAATGCAATCCCCAACGTGGCTACATTAAAACCTTGGACATAAGTGCTATAACAAGCCGCATTCAAACCGCACGATGGACTTTTTAAACCTGCCAGTTGCGGTAATTGGTTGGCGATAATGAGCAGGGAAGCGCCGCTGGTAAAGCCGGTTAACACAGGGTGACTGATAAAATTCACCAATCCACCCATGCGTAACAACGCCATCAGCAACATGATTAAGCCGCTTTCTGCCGATAAAATCACTGTGCTTTGTACGGGATTACCCAAGGCACTGATCTCAGGTGCGCTTAAGGCACTGGCAATCATGATCGCGGCTATGGAAACAGGGCCTACGGAGAGGGTTCTGCTCGTACCAAACAGGGCGTACAACGTGGGTGGCAAAATACTGGCGTATAAGCCCAGTTCTGGCGGTAAACCTGCCAATATTGAATACGCAATGCCCTGCGGAACCAGCAAAATAGCGGTGATGATGCCGGCAAACAGGTCATCGTTAAAATCCTGGCGGCTATAGGTTCTTAACCAGCCGATGATGGGTAAGTATTGCGTCAGCCTTGACATGATGGAGTAGGGGGCGGGGTCAGTCATTGAGTTGGTTAGCAATAAATGGGCAACGACATTGCCCACCCAATCGTGCTGGTTGTTAGTCTTCTTTCATCAGGTTTTCCACATAAGATTCTTTGTGTGGAATATCAAATCGTGAGCCTTTAAGCATCAAGCTCCAGTACATCCAGGGGAAACCGATTTTTTTACCTAGCCACCAGATAAAACGGCTTTTTCTGGGATCCAGCCACGGAAATGACGGCGTTACCTTGCCGCCGTAAGAAAACTCGGCCAATATCACACCGCTCAGCGAGGTGGTTAATGGGCACGAGCCATAGCCATCGTATCCCTCTTCCACGGCTTTACCATTGATGAGATGCAAAATGTTATCGACTAAAATCGGTACTTGCTTTCTGACCGCTGCCGCTGTTTTGGCATTAGGCGTTGAGGTAGCATCGCCTAATCCGAAAATATTGGGATATTTGTTATGCTGTAAAGTGTTGTCATGTACATCTACCCAGCCAGCGGCATTTGCTAGTGGACTTTTTTTGATGAAATCGGGCGCACTTTGCGGTGGGGTGACATGAATGAAATCGAAAGGTTTAACAACCTGCTGTTTGTTGCCAGTGCTGTCGGTGGATTCGAAGGTAGCGGTTTTGGCTTTACCATTAATGGCGACCAAATTATGGCTAAAATTTGGTTTAATTCCGTAGCCTGCCACCACTTTCATTAACGCTTTCGCAAAGAAAGGAATGCCGAACATGGCGGGTGTTGCTGTGTAGAATTCAATGTTGAATTTATCCAGTATGCCTTGTTTGCGGAAGCGATCGGCGGCCAGATACATGATTTTTTGGGGTGCGCCCGCGCATTTGATGGGCATAGGCGGCTGGGTGAATAGCGCATTGCCGGATTTAAGATTTTTCAGGCATTCCCAGGTATATTCCACGGTATCGGGTGAGTAATTACTGCACACATTGTTTTTGCCCAGCGTTTCTTTTAAGCCTTGAATTTTATCCCAATCCAGTTGCAAGCCAGGGCAGACTACCAGGTAGTCATAAGTGATTTTATCGCCGGAGCGCAGAGTTACCGTATTGCTTTCTGGCTGAAAGGTTTCAGCATAATCCTTAACCCATTTGACACTGCGATGAATTAAATCCGCTTCATTGCGTGTGCATTGCTTTAATGTATATGCGCCACCGCCGACAATCGTGAAGCCGGGTTGGTAATAATGCTTTTCAGACGGTTCAATCAGCGCAATATCAATTTTGGAATTTTGCCGACGCATATTGTTGGCGACTGAAACGCCTGCAGCGCCGCCGCCGACGATTAAGACTGTGTGGTGTTGTGACATGTTTACCCTCCGGTTATATTATTTTTATTTTTTGCACGCTATGTGTGCGATTAATCCTGCTATATAGCAGTCCCAACGTTGCGTAAGCCTAATAAAAACGCGATAGACTTACCCAATTTAGTAATTGATATTACATACTCAACGGGAAGTTGTTGTCCACGGAAAGCACAAAAAACACGGAAAAATATCGATGTTTTTTCGCAAAAAGAATTATTCCAAAACTTTTTGTGTCTTTTGTGCCTTCCGTGGACTTTTTTTAACATCATACTGAGTAGTTACCAGAATTCAAGCTATTGAATGTTGCTTTTTTTCGTGCTTTTTGTGTTTTCCGTGGACAGTGTGTAACATCAGTTTTCTCTATCAGTGTCGGTATTAATCGGCTTTTTGCCAAGCCTCATAGCCGCCTGCAATGGAGAGCACATTTGTATAACCCAGTGTTTTCATGGATTGGGCTGCAAAAGCTGCACGTCCGCCGGTGCGGCAATAGATCAATACGGGCTTGGCTTTATCGGCCAATTCAGGGATTGTACCTATCTTAAATTCCAGTATACCGCGTGGTAAGGGCACGGCATTATCAATATGCCCTGCGGCGTATTCGCTTTCCTCGCGGGTATCGATAACGGTAATGTTGCCTTCAGCAATCAATTGCTTGGCGTTTGCCACAGTAACTTCGGTAGTTTGCTGTTTTGCGGCCGCCACCATGTCTTGAACGGTTATTCCGCCGCTGGCTGGCATGTTGCCACCACAGTTAACTGCCGGAACATCTGCCGTTTTAGTGGTTTCCCGCACGTTTTCTCTGTGGGCAACTGCATCCTGATATTCATTTTCTTCCAGGCCGCAATAGCGGTTAGCAGACACCGCTTCATCAATCAGCCTTGGTCTGGGCAGGTTGAGATTATTCATAATATCGATGAATTGTTCGCGTGTTTTGCCTGCCAGACGCGGGTTGGTGGTGCGTTCCTGCATAATGCTGCTTACCCAGCGCTGTTGGTAGTCGTGGCCTGGATAAACCAGTGTTTCATCAGGTAAGGTAAACAGGCGTTGGGTGATGCAATCGTACTGGGCACCAGCATCGCCGCCTTGAAAGTCGGTACGGCCACAGCCGCCAATAAACAGGGAATCTCCCGTAAACACCCGGTCGCGCCACAAAAAGGAAATACTGCCTTTGGTATGGCCGGGTGTGGCAATAACCTTAAGCTGTTCGCCGTTGGTGAAAGCAAACACATCGCCGTCTTTGATTTGGAAGTCCGCAGTTTCTGCACCGCACAATGCACTGACACCGGTTTGTGCGCCCAGGCGTTGCCGTAACAAACCGCTGGCCGTGATATGGTCGGCGTGGACGTGAGTTTCCAGGGTATATTTTAGTTGCAAGCCGTGTTCTGCCAATAAGGCCAAGTAATCGTCAATATGCGTGTTGACGGGATCAATCAACATGGCTTCTTTGTTGACAGGATCTGCAATCAGGTAGGTATAAGTCCAGGTTTCTTGGTCAAATAATTGTTTGAATAACATCATGTTTCTCCGTTTGCTGGGGTTGGGATATTTCACTACCACGGGGATAGTGTCAATCAGATGTATAAACTAAAGCAGGATATATGCCAGTAGGGTTTTTGCAAGTTAATTGATTGTTATTTCTGGTTTTTTAATATAACTACAATGTTGTATTAACTGCTTTGTTACTGTCCAGTATGTTTCATTGGAACATTTTTATGTTTCAATGAAATATTATGTGAAACATTTATTAATAAATCGGCTATTCAACTTCTTTTGTTGCATAGTGAGGAAACTTTCTTTACTCTTTAAAATGTATAAATTTGCACAATTTTGGAGTAAGGATTATGGAACCGTTAGCTATTTTAAAAATATTGTTTTTCTTGATGTGGCCTTTGTTAATTATGGGGTTTCTTGTGCTGGTTAAAAAGTACCGTAAAAATAAAGGCTCAGGAAATAGTTTGTGGCATCATTGATGAACAGGCT
>NZ_FUKJ01000327.1 GCF_900163745.1 Crenothrix polyspora | reverse complement strand
TTTATTTTTAATCGGATTTATTTCTTGCATGAGGTGTTCATATCCAGTGACATTCGATACCCAGACGTGTGGGTCGGACCATTTAAAACGGTCGATTATAAACGATAAGTCGCTTCTATTCACAAAGAATGCCCACGCTAAAGCAGAGCTAATTTGATGTCTTTAATCTGAGATTTTGCAGTGTGGATTCAGCATCGCGCCATAAATAATAGAACAAGACAGCCCTATTTTTGACATAGAAACGCAGTTATTTGATATAGATCAAATAAACTAGTGATTGTCAATAAAAAAATAATGATTGCCTTATAATTCCTTTTTTAAACGACCTTTTTAGGAACAGTATGATTTATCAAGTTGAAGGCGATATTCTTCTGAGCAACGCACACGCTTTAGCACATGGCCTGAGCATCAACGATCCAATGAATAAAGGACTGGCGCTCTCGTTACACAACGAGTATCCCGTTATGCATAAAGATTTTCATCATTGGTGTCACCAACATAACCCTGAGCCGGGCGATGCCTGGATGTGGGGGGGCGCTAATGATGTCCGTATTGTTAATCTGATTACTCAGCAAGGCGTTGACAGTCACGATCATCGTCTTGGTAAGGCCACCGTTGCCAATGTTAACCGCGCCCTGCGGGCGTTGGTAAAAATTATTGCAAAAGAAAATTTCACCTCGATTGCGTTGCCGAGGCTGGCAACAGGTGTGGGCGGTTTAGATTGGGAGCAGGTCTGGCCACTCATTGAAGATAATTTAGGCGGCCTTGATATACCTGTATATGTTTATTCGGTTTATCGTCCGGGTCAAAAAGCCGAAGAATCTGGTCTTTAAGGCTTTACGCTATTCGTAAGGATATGGTTAAAAGCCATAGCTTGGGTTGATGTAAGTATTCACTTCCCCCTTTGAAAAAAGGGGAGAGTTTACGAGGGGTGGAGGGGGATTTTTTCTAATAAACCTCCCCATAATTTATCGGATAATTAACGCACATTTCTAATCAAAAAATTCGGACGGCCACAACTTAACCGGCTACGACGCACGATATCAACACCACAAGCCTTGGCTGCTGCGCCTTTTTTGTCAAAACAGACATAAATTTCCTGTAAAAAACGC
>NZ_FUKJ01000458.1 GCF_900163745.1 Crenothrix polyspora | reverse complement strand
AGCCTGTCTGGCGACCGCTTTTTCGGCATTGCGTTGGCCAGGATTCCACAGCGGTACCTGTACGCCAGCATCGACATAATGCCTTGTACCGCTCGAAGCTTCCTGGAAACGAAGACTGGCTTGCGATGCGCCAGCTGTCCAGCTTTTACTACGCTGTGCAATAGCGGCAGTTTCGTCTTCCAGGGAATTAAGCCAGGCGGTATCGGGGTATTTTTCCATAGCATCGCTAATCACTTTCGATAAGGTCAACTTGCTGTCAACTTCAATCGGATCTTCGTGATCGACAATGGGGGGGGTATCTGCAAAAGTCAGCGACGTTGCCAGCAAAAACACCGGCAAGCTTCTTTTGAGTAAATGTAAAACAAGCATAGATGAACTCGGTGCGGGTTAGCGCGTGTTAAGGTTCAGTACGATGCGGCAATCAATCTGTATAGATAGTGCAAATGCAATACAGTGTTACGGATGATGCCGGAAAACAGGGGGCGACGGCGTGAGCCATGTGCCAAGTCAAGCGAGGGTGTTACTGGGGTGGTGCGCGTGCAGAATGGGCGAAAGCTAAGGTTTGTACAACAATATGCTGAAAATGTGGGGAAAAGTTGCTATCAAACTGAAGTAATGCGGCTTTAAGGACGACGGCAGGTGGCGTTATATAAACCTGAACATCGCTGTCATCCAGTGTAGTGCTTTGCTTAGCTTTAAGACCGGTGTTAATGCCTACCAGCACGCCTTCGGAGTCGACATGATAAGAATACATTTGTAGTGTCGCCAAGTCTTGAGAGGACTCATACGCTTCAAGGCCAGGAAGGTGAAGACCTTTATCGAAAATTTTTTCGCCGGTATGCGCATGCACCAACGGTGCAATAAATTGCAACATGACCAGAAAAACAATAATAAACGTGCGTAACGATAAAAACATAGCGCTAATTATGGCATTAAAAAACTATCCGTGACCAAAAATTATCATCCGTATTAATCATGAAGGGTGTTTGCGAATAGATTGATTTTTTGGCGGGACAATAAAATTTGCTACCATAGACGGTTTTGAAAAAGTGGGCATGGGATGATGAAAAAGATATTGGCGTTATGCTTAGGTCTTGCCGTATCGGGGGTTAGTTTAGCAGATGACGATACCAGTATTTGGATAAGCAATACTTACCAAACCGATTTTGGCGGTAGTAAGTATTTGGCGTTTTTGGAATTGCAACCACGTTTTAACAAAGACGATACCAAGTTTAACCAATTGATCATACGTCCCTTTTTTGGTTACAAAATCACCAAAAATTTGCAGGCATCGCTAGGATTTGCCTGGCAGGGTGAATACAATTCCAAAGATAAATTCGATTTGGCGACCAAGGATCTCGTCGAGCAAGTGCAGTGGATTGATAATCTGACACCCCAACTCAATTTTCAGTACCGCTTTCGCCTGGAACAACGTTTCTTTGCTGATGCTGATTTATCGCACCGTATGCGCCATCGTTTCAGATTTCAATATTCCATCCCTGAATCCAAGCTGTTTCTGGTCGCTTTTGACGAGTTATTTATTTACCTTAACTCGGTAAATTCTGGACGGCTGGAGTACTCAGTGCAATCTGGCATCAATCAAAACCGCTCTTATTTTGGTGTGGGTTACAAAGTAACGCCAAACGTCAATATTGATACCGGCTATCAACTGCAATATGTCAATAATTTTGGTAAAGAGGATTTGTATAACCACGTTTGGTTAACCAATTTAAATATTAACTTCTAAACCGAACTTCTATATCTACGCTTAACAAGCTGTCATTGCTAAGCGTGGTAAGATTTCTACCTAACCACTGTAGACAGCATTAACGCAATCAATCCCATTCCAATAACTTCCACATATTGATATTACTGTCTCTATCCAATTCACTACGGCGCACATCCATCTTGCCGTCGCCATTAATATCCATAAAATAGTAGGGCGGCCCTATATCGGGTATCACTTTCACCATATACAATTTGCCGCCTCTACGGTATTCCTGAATCGTCTTCTTGGCTTTACGTATAATGGTGATGTCCGGCTCCATTTCCTCGCCACTCTCTACAGAGGCGGGCGCTTCCGGTACCTCAGGAATAGCTTCAAGAACAGGCGGCCGCTCTTCGGCAGCCAATAAAGGCAATGCAAAAAGACTAAGTAGAATAAAGCGGCGCATATATTAAGCCCTGTCAGAATGAAACTTCAGCTATCTTATTATAGTTTTTACCCATTGGCTGTATTAATCGGTACCATTGATAAAAAACTAGCACTTGTTAGCTTTTGAAAACACATTAAAGCCCCAGCTCACTTAAGCCTGGATGCTCGTCAGGACGACGACCTTGCGGCCAATGAAATTTCCGGTCAGTTTCTTGAATGGCTAAATCATTAATGCTGGCGTAGCGGCGGCGCATTAAACCATTTTCGTCGAACTCCCAATTTTCATTACCGTAAGAACGAAACCAGTCACCGTTGTCATTATGCCATTCGTAGGCAAAGCGTACAGCAATACGGTTGCCATTAAATGCCCAAAGTTCCTTGATTAAGCGGTATTCGTGCTCTTTTGCCCATTTTTGGGTAAGAAATTCTATAATTTGCTCGCGCCCTACCGGAAATTCGGCACGGTTACGCCATTGGCTATCAACGGTATACGCCAAAGCCACACGCTCAGGATTACGATTATTCCAACCATCTTCAGCCATACGCACTTTTTGCGTAGCGGTATCAAAAATAAAAGGGGGAAATGGCGGACGGGGTTCATGGATTTCTGTCATGAAAAATTCCTGTATTGATAAGAAGAATGGTAACTACTCAGTAGATGTTAAAAAAAGTCCACGGAAACCAAAAGTAGGCGCTTTTAAGCGGCACAAAAGACACAAAAATTTTTCGGTAATCATTCTTTTTGTGAAAAAACATCGACATTTTTCCGTGTTTTTTGTGTTTTTTGTGTTTTTTGTGTTTTTTGTGTTTTTTGTGTTTTCCGTGGATAGATAAAAACGCTGTACCCTATCTTTTGAAAGACTGAGTAGTTACGAAGCATGAAGCTGCTGGGCATCAGTTTACTCGTAGAAAAAATCATTCTACCCATACCGTCATCAGCTGACTGGCTTGCTTAGCCTGTTTTTCTGTCCACAGCAGCAAAAATCCGTTCTGGGCAGGAACAATACGTGGCTGTACCGCGTTATGATTCGGTAAAGACCATTGTTTGGCAACCGACCACGACAGTCCACCGTCGTCAGATTGTGCTGAAAACACACGGCTACCCTCAGCACCGGTTTCATCCCAAACCACTCTAATATGTTTATCGCCAGTAACCGCCACATCCCCATGAACTGCCATTTTGCCCAGCTTATACGGTGGTGACCATAATTTACCGTTATCGACAGAACGCACATAATACAGGCCTTGTTTGTGTTCCGCGCCTGTCCAGACCACACTGTGCATTACCGTATTACCGTTAATATTGCCATAAGCAAGACCGCCCCCGACATGCGGACAGCCTTCAAATTTCCAGTTGAAATCCCCTGCCCTGCTCAATTTCTGCCATGTTGTACCATTGTCGGTAGATTGGCTAACGGCCATATCGCGAACTTCCATATCACGGTACAACACATTGATAGTACCTGTGGGCGTAAACGCTAGTTTGTTCCAGCAACAAGAGCAGGTCGTGTCATCCAAAGTGACAGATTTTTGCCAGTGTATACCCGCATTTTCTGAGCGGGCATAACGCAAACCCTGATAGCCATTTTCGTCCCTATCATCCAGCCATACGGCGTGGAATGATCCATTCTTGGCCGCCGCAATATCGATATGCGATTGATCACCACTGTCATTCGCGGCTGGATTTGGACTGGCTTGCCAGGTTTTACCGCCATCATGGGAATACACGCTGACCATAGCCCCCATACCGAGAAGTTCGCCGGTTGTTTGCCACAAAGCCACCAACTTATCATCCTTAACCGCCAATTGAATATCGTTGCCTCGCGTAGCCATCGACGGCGGTTTAGGAATTAGCACATTTGATGGCTCAGACCAGTGCTTACCGTTATCGTCCGAATATACATGGCGGATCACGGCTTGCTTGTCAGCATTTAATGACATACCGGCAGCAATCAGGTGTATCCGGTTATTATCTACATAAACATCAAAAGATGTCGTTTCGGAAAAACTCAAAACAGTTTTCGACACATTTGAATTTATCGCCGAATCAGCTGTGCTTTCTAATCGCGTTAAGGCCGTCATATCTGAACAAGCACTCAATACCGAGACGGTAGCCGCCAATATCGCCCTGCTCAAAACACGCTGTTTAAATGTTTCGGTTGTCATTTTAAAATTTTCGCAAAATACGCCTGATAATCCACTTCTGTCAATACGCCGCTAATGCCTTCTCGCTGGTGAATCTTATCAAAAAAATACGTTCTGGGCAGTTCACCATACCAGGTGGGATCAATTTCGTATTGCAGCTTTTGGCTGTTGTCATCAGCATAATTCCAGTTTTCAACAGCGGTGAGTTCATTTTTCTGCAAGGTAGCCTGGATTTGTGCACTCGCCTGTGCGCCATCAGTCGCCAACATGACAATCTTAAGCTTAGGATGACTTTTATGAAGACTATTTAACAAAGCCATATCTTTCAAACAAGACGAACAGGTTATCGACCACACCACCAGCATGAATGGCTGCTTGGCAGTTTCGGTTAATATCTGTTGATAACTGCCTGGTACAAAAGGTTTCAACGTTGCTTGGCCGGCCTGCGTAGCGTTAGTTAGCAGCACCATAAGCAGCAATAGAGATAAAACAAGTTTTTTCAGTAGCATAACGGTTCGCTCTGTAGTCCCCAATCGAGGTTAATCGTAGTGTTTTTTAACTGACATTGGCTGCCAATAATAATGCGTAGCAACGCAGTTGTAATGTGTTTTAGTTAGTGTACCATTAACACTAAAAGTTCTTTTATTCACTCGAAGTTTAACGCGGTAGCAACACAGTCTCATGGTTTTTTCTGTAGCACAACTCACGGAGCGTTTATGAAAACTCACAACAAAACAAAAACACCGTTAAACGGTATGCTTTTAAGTTTACTGGCAAGCACGCTGTTTTTACAAGCGGCACACGCTGGCGAACACAAAAATTTCAGCGGCATCAATTTTATTAAAATAGAGCCTGGCTGCTTTCAAATGGGGCTGGATCAAACCATTAAGGAAATCCAGGCCAGTAGTCAAGCGGAAATGCCCAGCCACAAAATCTGTATTAGCAAGCCTTTTTATCTGGGCGAAACCGAAGTCACCCAAAAACAATGGCAAGAGCTGATGGATAAAAATCCCAGCAAATTTAAAGGTCATTTCAAGCCGGTGGAAAAAGTCAGCTGGGAAGATACACAAGAATTCATTAGACGCATGAATGCCAAAGAGGGCGGCAATCTCTACCGCCTACCCAGCGAAGCAGAATGGGAATACGCCGCTAGAGCAGGTTCGACTACATTGTATTCTCATGGCGATAGCGCAAGCTCTTTAGGTGATTACGCCTGGTTTGGCAATAAAGGTTACGGCGGCGATACTCATGAAGTCGCACAGAAAAAAGCCAATGATTGGGGGCTATATGATATGCACGGCAATGTCTGGGAATGGGTACAAGATTGGTACGACCCTAGCTATTACAGCAATAGCCCAGACAAAGATCCGGGCGGTTCCAGCACAGGGCAATATCGCGTTTATCGGGGCGGTAGCTGGGTAGGTGATGCTATCAGCCTACGCTCTTCCGGTCGCTTCAGTGGCTTGCCCATGACCCGCAGCAATGACATTGGTTTTCGATTGTTAAGGCAAATCGAATAATATTTCGCAGGGCAAAACAACCTTTACTGCAAATGAATGCCATAACGGGGTCATTCAGCTTTAATTCATTTTTTCATGCTAGAATCGTGCCCGAATCGGGTTAATTAGGTTGATTTGTCGTCTTTATAAAACGTGTTTAATTGATTAATCTCAAGACAACCGTAATTTATTTGACGTACACTGCCCAACCTATATAGCAGGTTCAGGTCGTTAAATCGATTTATAACTATTTAGAACAATATGCATAGCTGATTGATTGCAATTTTTTTAAATACGAATAGAATGTGAATCGGTATATAGCCAATGAAAAACTTAAATTAATAACGAATAGCAACAACTTTAGGACTGTAATATGAAAACGTTGAAAAAAATCGGACTAGCTTTATTGATTGCAACTTCTATGGGTACTTTTTCAACCGCCGCTTTGGCTGAAGTTGATCCAGGCAGAATAGCCTACGGACCCCATGAAGCTATTGATTTGGTTATCGGTAAAATAAAAGCAGCTGTTGTAGCCATCAAAGGCGGCTCAGATGGCACAGCGGTTGCTCCAATGATTAAAGAGGCGCTGGATGCCAGTAAAGAAGTGAATGCCAATGATGTCGTCGATAGAAATCGTATGAAAGCGAATGATATGTTGAAATCGGCTAGAGCACATGCCAAAGCCAGTTCTTTACAAGAAGCCGAGCAAGAACTAGAAAAAGCACAGAAAGCCTTCGAAGCACTGCATGGCATGGTCTAATACTTTTTCTATACCTCAAAATAAAGCTAGATGTAATTACCTAGCCTGACCTCCCTAACGTCCTGCTTGAACCTATCAAGCAGGACGAAGCTGAATAAAAATCATAATATTTTTTCTTTATTCCCGCATCTTGTAGCCATAAGCATCACCTGAGAAAAACGTGTAGATACCCGCACATCTTGCTCCGATAATTTCTGGCAATTCATGGTCTTTATTACTGCCCAAACCTAAAAATAATTGCGCTGTTTTACAGCAATTTTTCACTCTTCCTCTCTTTAAAAAAAAGATAGCAAAGTAAGGGAATTATTTTAAAAACCTCTCCCCCTAGCCTCTTTTAAAAAAAGGGGGCGCAACAATTACGCTCAAAGCAACGTTTAAAACACGTAACTGATTGATTGCATTTTTTTAAAATACGAATAAAATGTTAATTGGTATATAGCCAATAAAAAACGTATTAATAATAAATAGAACAACTTTGGGACTGTAATATGAAATTTTTAAAAAAATTCGGCTTAGCGTTATTGATTGCAACTGCTATCGGTACTTTTTCAACCGCTGTTTTGGCTGAAGTTGACGAAGGTAGAATAGCCTACGGCCCTGAACAAGCCATTGATTTAGTAAAAGCTAAAATTAAAATAGCTGAAGAAGGCATCGCAGCAAAGAAAAGCGGCGAAGACGTTGCTAGCATGATTTTAGAAGCACTACATGCTAGCAAAGAAATCAATGCCAATGATAAAGTTGATTCTGCCCGTATGAAAGCCAATACTATCTTGAAATCTGCGAAAAAACACGCTAAAGAAGGCAATTTGACAGAGGCCAGTGCAGAACTGGCCACAGCAACAACAAAATTTGAAGACTTAAGATATTTGATAACACACGGCACTTGGTAAGATCATTCCACTTACAGCGTTTTCAGTAACGGTTAATTATATTCGATGGAGTACAAACCTAGGTTTGTACTCCGCCGTAAAATTAATGTTATTCGCCACACATGAAAATGCTGTAGCTTAGCTTGAAATCTTCCTGCTTGAGCAACTCAAGCAGGAAGATTGTTAATACCCTACAGTGCTATTTTACAAAACAACTCTTCTCAGCAGATGCTTCAGCTTCTTTCAGTTTCTTCTTCAAGTCTTTGGATTGTTTGGGATCACGAAACGCCGCCCCGCTTTCACCCGGCACACTGCGTAAATTACTGAATGTTTTTGCTGTGTCGTACTCTGCAAAGCTCATTTGTTCAGCTATTTTGTCAATTTTACAGCCACAGGCGTACTGATTGATATAATTTAGACCGCCGTGTTGTGCAATACAGCTTAAAACATACTCGACACGATCCCGCGTTGGATAATCGTTCAACTGTATTGATTGTTCAGCAGGCTGCTCTTGCACGCTCGCACAACCGCCAGTAACAGCAAGAACCACACTTAAAACGAGTAATTTGTATTGTTTTCTCATAGCTTCCAATAAATCAGTAGACTGCCGATATGGCGAATAGTGTAGATAATTTTAACGTAGTGATTGAATTAAGTACCTTCAATAAGTAGTCGTTCAAAAGTTTTTTAACGTCCAATATCCATGTTCCGTGGTACGCGAGCCATAAAATGTTAAAAAACTTATGGTCGATCACTTATCAAGATTCAGTCCACGAAAAAACGTCATAGCTGCCTGATTTAACACAAACGACAACTTTTCGGACTTTTACTACCCTACTTTTTTTCGTGCCTTTCGTAGACAGCGCAACAATACCAGAAAACCATGCCCACATCACAAGACACGGGCATGTCCCATTGCAATTAGCAGCAGGCTTTACCTGCCTCGGTTGCGGCAGGCACTTCAATCAAACGACCTGTTTTGCAATCATAAATATACCCGTAAACCGGTATATTTCCAGGCACTAGTGCATGATTTCTGATGCGTGTGACATCTTCCAGCACACTGGCTTCTTGATTTTTAATGGTCAGCCAGTCAATGTAATTACACTCAGCAGAACCTGGGCCATCACCACTATCATGCCAACCTTCCGCATCAATCGACGCAGTTTTTAAGCTGCTATTTAACAAACGACGCATAATTTCATCGGTAAATAATTCCATACCGCAATTGGTATGATGAATAACAAACCATTCGCGGGTTCCTAATAGCTTGTAGGAAATAACCAGAGAGCGAATCGCATCATCGCTAGCACGTCCACCGGCGTTACGAATAACATGCGCATCACCTTCTGATAAACCCGCATATTTAGCTGGATCTAAACGTGCATCCATACAGGTCAAGATTGCAAAACTTCTACCAGGTGGCAATGGTAATTCACCTTTATCACCAAAATCGGCGACATACGCCTGGTTTGCAGCTAACACTTCATCTAAAATTTTGCTCACAGCGTTTAACTCCTCTCATTATTATTTTAATACCCAAAAACTGCATCCGCACTACTCACCCGCAACAATAGCTGACAGAAATGATTTGGACAATCGATTCTACCCCAATATTCCCGCTATTTAAATAGCGCAAAATCTAATACCGCTTACGGATACGGGTTACAAAGTAGCGGACAACAAAGCTACAGTTAGGTATGATCTGCACCCATAAGATCTGATGTGAACCACACCGCGATGAACACCAAACCTATAACCAATCCCAATAAAACCGTCGGTGTCATTCTGGCCGGAGGACGTGCAACCCGCATGGATCATCAAGATAAAGGCCTGGTTAATTATAACGGACAGCCTTTAATCTATTATGCTATTAGCGCCCTCAGCCCCATCGTGGCGCAGGTTATAATCAATGCCAATCGTAATATTGAACGCTATCAACACTTTGGCTTATCGGTTATTACCGATCAAACAGATAGCTTTAATGGCCCACTGGCCGGTGTGCTAGCAACAATGGCTTATACCGATGCCGATTTATTGCTGGTAATGCCCTGTGATTGCCCATTGATTAAAACAAGGCACGTACAAAAATTATTGGCTGCACAAATCGAAAACAATGCCGACATTACCGTTGCTTTTGATGGTGTCCAACTGCACGGTGTTTTTTTTGCAGTCCGTAGGACATTGCAACAAAGCCTGCATGATTATTTGGCCAGTGGTCAACGTAAAGTCAGTACCTGGCAAAGACAGCATCGGATAATACCCGTGGATTTTAGTAACGAGCCGGACATATTGACCAATATTAATACCATGAATGAATTATCAATCTTAGAGGCGCAACACCAAGCCGCATTGGGACATAAGTGATGCACGTTAGTCAAACCATGTCATCCGTACAACCTGCCATAATTCCTGTAGTTAATGAATGGATACGTGATAACCCGGATACGCTATCACTCGGACAAGGCATGGTTTCCTATCCACCGCCCGCAAGCGCCATGCAAGCTATTCAGCATTTTGGTGTCCAGCCCACAGACCATTACTATGGTTCGGCTTTTGGAATGCCCGCTTTATTGAGCACTATTGAAACAAAGTTACTCAGCGAAAATAATATAGACTGCCAACGTGGCTACCGCATAATGGTCACCGCTGGTTCAAATATGGCCTTTTTAAATGTGTTGCTGGCCATTGTCGACCCAGGTGATGAAGTCATCTTGCCGCTGCCTTATTACTTTAATCAGGAAATGGCCGTGCGTATGTTACATTGCTCGCCGGTTTTCGTACCTACCGATATAGATTATCAACTGCAAATTGACCAGCTGCGTGCAGCCATCACCACAAAAACCCGTGCTATCGTCACCGTATCGCCCAACAATCCCAGTGGCGCGGTTTACCCAGAAGCTGCCTTACGCGCAGTTAACGCCTTGTGCCGCGAACATGACCTGTATCATATCAGCGATGAAGCCTATGAGTATTTCACTTATGATAATGCCCGTCACTTTTCCCCTGCCAGTATTGCTGATGCACAAGCACACACTATTTCCTTGTATTCATTATCGAAAGCTTATGGGTTTGCCAGTTGGCGCATCGGTTATACCGTTATTCCCGAAGCATTGGTGTCCTCTTTACTGAAAGCACAGGATACCAATTTAATTTGCCCACCGTTGATTACTCAACACGCTGCTTTAGCCGCGCTACAAACCGGAATGGATTACTGCAAAGCCCAATTACAGCCTTTATCTCAATTGCGTCAACACATTATTTCGCAATTATATGACTTGAAAGATGTCTGTCATGCACCCATAACGGAAGGGGCATTTTATTTTTTATTAAAATTAAACACCGACCGCAATGACTTAGATGTTGTACAAAGGTTGATCCGTGATTTTAAAGTGGCCGCCATTCCTGGTAGCGCTTTTGGTTTGACCGATGGCTGTTATTTACGAGTGTCTTATGGTATGTTGAATCAGACTAGCACAACGCTTGCCATGCAACAGTTAATTGCTGGCATTAGGGCACTTGTTTAGAAAAACTAAACCATAGATTTGTCTATTATTTTTACAACCAAGAAATGTGCGTTACATTTCTGCATACCACATGTTATTTGCGAAACTAGCAAAATATAAGGGACTTAATATTACCGCCAGATAATTAATGTCCAATTAATTTACGATTACCTGTAAAAGTACCTTGCCACCCACACGGACTATTATTTATCCAATTGATTTTATAATTATTTATATTTTTGGTGTGTATTTTGCTTGACCTAATAAGGTCTGCCTAACGATTCTATGCCCCAGTCAATTTGTGCCTAAGGTTTTTTGTACCTCTTCACGCTTATCAATGGATTTGTTTTGATAAAACTGCGCGGATGACAAGTCAGCACATCATCCCTACCTTATCAAAGCAGTAAAGCTGCTGATTTCAATTAACCCCACCGCCAACAAAGTGATTCAAACATACGCTCACACTCGATAATATCGAGGCTTACCTCCCTTAAAATCTCATCCCTGACTGAATTTGCTCAAGGGATACTAAACACTAACAATTTGGAGAAAAAACATGGCCATAAATACAATTAATGGTGATACCGGTGACAATAATTTAATCGGTACGCCTGATGATGACATCATTAATGGATTAGAAGGTAATGATACCCTAACTGGATTAGAGGGTAATGATACCCTAACTGGATTAGAAGGTAATGACATCCTAACTGGATTAGCAGGCAATGACACCTTAAATGGCGGTATCGGAGAAGATAAAATGCTTGGTGGCACTGGGGACGATATTTATTTTGTCGACAGCCTGGGTGATACCATTAGCGAAGAAACGGTTGTAGGAATCGACGATGGTGGCACCGACCTAGTGAATTCGTCGGTATCTTTTACATTGGGACGTTTTCTGGAAAACCTCAAATTGAATGGAACAAGTGCAATCAACGGCACTGGCAATGAGCTGGATAATCAAATTACCGGTAACATCAACAGTAACACATTGATTGGCGGAGCTGGTGCCGATGATCTTTACGGCATGGCCGGAGATGATGTTTTGCAGGGTGGTGACGGGAATGACTTGCTTTCTGGTGGAACCGGTGCAGACGAAATGCGTGGTGGCGCAGGTAACGACAGCTATTTTGTCGATAATATTGATGATCAGACCATTGAAACTACTGACGCAGGTCTTGATACCGGTGGTATTGATACCATTAATACACCTTTTACATCGGTATTAAGCGACTTGTTTGAAAACCTGACATTAACAGGAAGCAATGCCGTTAACGGTACGGGTAACAAGCTTAACAACATTATAAGTGGTAATGATGATAATAATATACTCATCGGCGCGGCAGGCAATGACATATTGTATGGTCGAGACGGTAATGACACCCTGAAAGGCGGTGCTGGTAATGACTATCTGGTAGGCGGAGCCGGTATCGATACCATGCTAGGCGGCAGCGGTAACGACAGTTATTTTCTTGATAATGTAGACGATAATGCCAGCGAAGACGACGGCTTTGGTAGCGATGCCGGTGGTATTGATACCATCAATGCCAGTTTTTCATTTACGCTAGAAACCCTTTTCGAAAACCTTACCTTGACGGGAAGTGCTGTTGCCAATGGCAATGGCAATGCCCTGGATAACATCATTAACGGAAATGCTGGCAATAACGTTCTGTTGGGCCTCGCAGGAGAAGATACCCTGGACGGTAGAGCCGGTAACGACACTTTACGTGGCGGCGATGATAACGATACACTGAGCGACGATGAAGGCAGTAACAAGCTGTACGGTGAGGCCGGGGATGATACCCTTAGCGTAGATAATTCAGCGGGCAATAATTTCTTGTATGGCGGTATTGGACTTGACAGTTTTTCCGCCATAAAGTCTACGGGTAACAATTATTTTGGTGGCGCGGCAGGAGACAACCGCTTTAACCTTTTCGCAGCTAGCGGTGACAACACTGTTGCGGGTGGTGCAGATAACGATTCTATACGCGCTGATTCCAGCACCGGTAATAACGTGTTGAATGGCGGCGCTGGTGATGATTATATTGTGGCCAACAATACCAGTGGCGATAATAAAATCTATGGCATGGGTGGTAGTGATCGCTTAATCCTGGACGCTCCAAAAGGCACTAATGCGCTGTTTGGTGGAGAAGACGATGACCGCATTACGCTTTCAGCTGGCAATGCCGCCACTTTAGTCACACAAACGGTGGATGGTGGCAATCAATCTGATACCCTAATTGTCGACTATACCGATGCCAACACTGCGCTGAACATGTTTATCAATGTAGGCGATGGCGCAAGCGGCACCGTTGTTGCCGGTACCAATCAAATCAAATTTGCAAATATTGAGGTGCTGAAAATTACCGGCACCAACTTTGATGATGCCCTAAAAGGCGGGATTGGCAATGACATACTGAATGGGGGCGCAGGCAATAACGCACTGTCAGGCGGAGAAGGCGATGATGCGCTTTACGTTGATGCCAATGCATCCGGAAATAACATCCTTGAAGGCGGCATCGGTAACGATAACTTATCGTCCTCCAATAGCACAGGCAATAACACCTTTAATGGTGATGCAGGCAATGACACGATAGAAGTATATAACGCTTCGGGCAACAATATTTTGGATGGCGGTGAGAGCAACGACAAACTAAGTATTTCTGCAAACAGTGGCGCTAATAAGCTTTTGGGTGGCGCAGGCGACGATAGCATTTACGCTAAACAGTCCGCAGCGGAAAATACGTTGGACGGCGGCGCTGGCAATGATTTTATGGATGCTTCCGGATCCACCGGCACAGTTGTCATGATAGGCGGTGACGGTAACGATTATCTGACCGCAGAAAACAGTAGTGCAAAAAACACCTTTAATGGCGGCAGCGGTAATGACAATATTTTCGGCGGCTTAAATGATGACATGATAATAGGGGGATTAGGTAGAGACACCTTATATGGCTCAGTCGGCGCGGATAGCTTTGTGTTTAATTCTGCCCCTGATGCTTTCCCAGATAAAATTGGCGATTTTGCTTTGGATCAAAACGATGTTATTGCCATTTCTGCATCGGCTTTCGGTATCGTCAACCTGACTGTTAAGCAATTTTCCTTCGAGGGAGAAGCACCAACAGCAGAGCAGCGTTTTATTTACAACCAGGACAACGGTATTTTATCGTTTGATAGAGATGGCAGCGGTGACCAATTTTTCCCTATTCAATTAGTTGGCATTGGATCCGGCGTGGCTTTGACAGCTGCCAATATTGATATTATTGCCTAGAATGCAATAGTATTAGCTAAAAAGCACGGACAAATGCAAATCTGTCCGTGCCTGACAATCAATAGATCTTGCCGAACTTATAATCAATATCACAAGTCCGGCAAGATAACAGGCGTATTAATTTCATTAACTTTCAGGCCATAACGGATACTGGACTCTACAACCGTCTCACCTTTAATAGCTTGAAGGGCGATATGTGCCAAATTTGCCCCCGACAAACACGCCATACCAAAACCACCCGAAGGCCGTGGGTTAATTTCCAACAAGCGTACACCCTGAGCACCCTCTTTGAATTGAATGTTAAATATGCCATTCAGGCGATAGTGTTCAGTTAATCGATTCACCATAGCGTTTATTTCAGGATGATTATCGATGGTTTGCCCGTGACCTGCCAATGGCGATTTTTTTCGCTGTACCGCAGCCAATAGCTCGCCGCGCCGTCCTACACAATCAACACTCCATTCAACGCCGCCCAAATGTTCCATAACCAGTAGCGTATCGAATTGCGGCGTATTTAGCATGCCTTGTCGTAATTCTTGCAGAGGTATTTGGTACTCAACCCCTTTTAGCATGTGAGTAATACTATCGCGTTGCGTATCCAGAATACGAAAGCCTAATCCATAAACTGAAACAGCAGGTTTAATACACAATTTTTCATGATTGGCAGATAACGTTTCAACTGCGGCATCAAATTCTTGGTGGTTATTAACCGCAATAAAATCCATTATATTGGCCACACTGGGCTTTAAATCACGATAAAAATGGGCTTTGTTGTGTAACAACGTAAGTGTTGACACATCGGCCACCGACATCACCTGTACACCGATGACATCAAAGAGCGCATGATTGGCGCTGATTAAAGGCGCTTCCTTACCCGGCCAAAACAAGTCGATCTTATGCCGATCGCAAAATTCTACACACCAGTCTAAATAATCCTGCCCTACCCGATCCGAAGGTTCCAGATAACATTCATCAGCCGCTAAAAACGCGGCCGCCGTTGCGTAGGTTTGTGTACAAATCAGTGTTATTTCATCAGACGATGCCGACTCACGAAGATTTCTTAACACCGCCGAAATCGTTGAAAAGGTCTTGTTAAACCAAATTCTCATACTGGCCTATAGGTGTATGACGATTTGCGGTAAAAGGCTATCAATCGTGCGGCCATTACCATTCTCGCCAATAGCGTGCATTTTCCATTCGCCATTGTGACGATAGACTTTGGCCATAATTTGCGCGGTATGATTACCTTGTGCGCTCAATGTATAGCGGGCAATTTCACTGTTATTTGTGCCATCAACCAAACGACAATAAGCATTTTCTACCGCATCAAAGGTTTGATTGGTAAATGAATTAACGGTAAACACTAATGATTTGACATCGCTGGGCACTTTATCTAACGCCACGATAATTTGTTCATCGTCGCCATCGCCGTCACCAGTACGGTTATCGCCCGTATGAATAATACTACCGTCACGACTTTTTAACTGTTTAAACCAAACAGTATCAACGAGTTTATTTTGTTCGTTGAACAGCACACACGAAGCATCCAAATCGATGGAATCACCGCCACCACCGCCAAAAAAACCTTTCAACGCGCCGCCGGTTTTTTTGGCATCCCAGCCCAAGCCCATAATTACTTTCGTTAATGTACTGCCTGATTCTTTAGTCAAAGAGATTTTTTGACCTTTTTGTAAACTAATACCCATGAATAAAAACTCCTAAAAAATGTTGAATAAAGGATTGTTGTACGTCTGGAGGAAGATTGAGGTGCTCTGATCAGTCAGTTTGTACTCAGGGCATAAACGATTCAAATGCGAAAGCCTGAATCCAAGCTACCGGATGATACTTTTAAGTTTAGCCGCTTCCAGCCAAAGTGGAAATTCATTTAACAGGCGTTCGTACAACGCCTGTTCGCTAATGCTATTAATGTCATCCAGTGAAAAAAAGCCACAATTGTCAACGACTCGGCCTGCCAGGGTATCAAGTTTCTCTAAGACCCCATAATTGCGTCCGCCGATACCGACAAATTGCCAAAAAATGGGTAACGCTGCCGCTTCGACCAGCAGTTTTTTAATGGCTGCATTCTGGCTCACACCCCCATCGCTGATAAAAATAATCAATACCGGTAAATTCGTATTGGAATAATGCTGAATAACCTGTTCAATCACTGCGGGTTCATTATTGATGCTCATCATGCCCCAATTACGCCAGCCGTATTCAGCGCTGGCGATATAATCAGCATAGTTTTGCAACGTAGCCGCCGGTAATGCCAAGGTTTTGCTGGAAAATGCCCAAACATCAAGTTCGCCATCGTCATCAAAATGTACCGCCAATGGCAGTAGGCGCTCAATAACCTGCTGTACTTTACCTTTATCGTATTGCGCGTACATTGATCCAGAGGCATCCAATACCAGGCCGACCCGCGCAACCGTAGATGACAAACGGTGTTTTTCCAGAGAAAGCGTGGCTTTCTTCGCCAGATCAACCAATTTTGGTGCAACAGCGGCAATTTTCTTCTCAAGCGAAAGCTTACCAACCGGCTGCAGTGAATCTTCAGCAACGTCACCGCCAAAATGCTTAACCAAGGCGGCCAAGCCTCCATTGAAACCTTGTCCGGTAGCACTAAAGCGCCAACCATTGTCTTTGCGATAAATTTCACCCACCATCAACGCTTTTTCATCCAGAAAATCTGCACCTGAAAATGAAAATCGTGCAACTTCCTGATTGGCGACAAGAAAGCGTAAATAACCGCCTTGTAATTGCCACATGGTTTCGGAACTATTGAGTGCCGCAGTAAAAACCAATCGATCAATATTCGCTGGCAATGCAGTCAATTGACATAGAAATCTGGCTGAATCTTGATCCGGCTTGACCAATTTGAGCCCACCGCACGGACTTTCAGTCTGATTATAGAACGTCATATAACGCTCATCTGACAGTTTTTGCTGGGCATTTAAGCCAAAACAGGCAAAATCGATTTCACTCCCTAAGCCAGAAATAGATAGACCAACCTGAAACGAATCAGTATTTTGGCATAGATCACCCATAGCCAGGCGTTGGCCACGACGAATTTCCATAATTGTGTTGATGGGCAGTTAAACGTTAACCCCGAATGAAGCCGCCAGTGGACCTAATCCTCCAACAAAACCTTGGCCAACCGCTTTAAACTTCCAATCAGCACCGACGCGATAAATTTCACCAAAGATCATTGCAGTTTCTACTGATGCATCTTCGCTAAGATCATAGCGTGCAATTTCCTGGCCGCCATCTTCATTGACAATTCTAATGTAGGCACGGTTGACTTGACCAAAATTTTGTTTACGGGTCACAGCATCATGAATAGTTACCGAGAAAACAACCTTGTCTAAATCAGCGGGTATTTTGCTCAACTCTACTTTAAGGCATTCATCATCCCCATCGCCAGCACCTGTCAGATTATCGCCTGCGTGTTGTACCGCGCCATCAGCCACTACTTTATTGTTATAAAAACAAAAATCACTGTCCGAACGAACTTTACCATCCAGCTTGACTAAAAATGCACTGGCATCCAAATCAAACGCCGTACCGTCCGTTGCACGCGCATCCCATCCCAAACCCACCAGCACTTTATTTAATCCTGGAACCTCTTTGCTGAGATTAACGTTGCCGCCTTTACTAAGTGATATTGCCATAAAAATCTCCGTGTTTTGTAAATGTATGTAGTGTTGACGCGACTTATTGAGTCACGTTAAATATTAATTCCATATTGTCTTGCTAAAGCCGATAATCCACCGGCATAACCCTGACCTACGGCTTTAAATTTCCATTCAGCGCCGTTTTTATAAATTTCACCAAAAATCATGGCTGTTTCAATTGACGCATCTTCACTCAAATCGTAACGCGCAACTTCATTGTCAGTATCGCGATTAACTACCCTGACATAAGCGTGAGATACCTGACCAAAGTTTTGTTTGCGGGCATCTGCGTCATGAATAGTAACTGTAAACACAATACGTTGAATATCTACAGGAATTTTATCCAACAAAACAATAATCGCTTCGTCATCACCATCGCCTGCACCAGTACGATTGTCACCCGTATGTTCAACCGAGCCACAAATGGATTTTGTTTGATTATAAAAAATAAAGTCGCTGTCTGAACGCACTTTGCCCTCATCTTTTACCATAAAGGCACTAGCATCCAGATCAAAATCTACACCATCTGTAGGCCTTGCATCCCAGCCTAAACCGACAGTTATATTTTTTAACGTTGGATCTGTTTTTGACAGGCTAATATTACCGCCCTTACTTAATGAAATACCCATAAATCAACCTCCTGTGAGTCATATTTTTTAGCGAATGGTTAAAGTGAATCCCTGTGCTTTTATTTTTACAAAGTATAGAAGATTAAAACTGAGCTATCCGTACAAAAAATAATACCATACGTTGATAGTTTTCGATGTCAATAATACCTACTAATCTACTGATTGCATAGCATTGGCATTGCAATTAGAAATTATAGTTTATTAGTTGAATTACGTATGTTGATAAAGTTGGGGAGGTTATTATTACAGATAATGGCAAAGCGCGGATTGAATCAAAAATGTCTAAACGTAAAAAACCCCCACTACTTAAAAAGCAGTGAGGGTTTCAATCCCTTTTATTTAGCAATTAAAAATTGCTAATAAAATTCATTTATTAGATAAATGATGGAATTAATGGAGCATCTACAGTAACCATTTGACGGTTGCCGCCTTCATCAGTGAAGAACAACAAACCAGCAAAACGGCTGTCTGGATCGTAGATCAAGTCAGCTAAACGATAAACTTCCCAAGCCGCGTCAGACGCAGTAACTTGGTAAGTTCTTGTTTGGCCTGGAGCAAGTGGGCTGTTATCGCTAACAGTCAAACCTTCTTCAGCCAACAAGTCATCTGGGTATCCAGTGTCATCTTCATGAACAGCAGGATCCAAGAAACGTACGCCAGCAGTGTTGAACTCGCCTAAACGAACAGATGAATCACCATTGTTAGTAACAGTCAGTGTCATTTGCATAGCACGACCTGGTACACGGTAAGTAGCATCATCAACTTTAACAGCAACTGTTGGAGCTGGCATTTCAATTGGCTTCATACCACGTAACAAACCTGCTTGTAGCGGGGTTGTAATTGGGAATTCAGCGTTTGTGCTAGCCATAGTTGCTGCAACGATCGCCATTGTACCAACAGCGAAAGCAATACTAACTTTCTTATCAGTTGGAGTAATCAATGTATCAGCTTTTCCGGCTTCAACAGCAAGGTGACGTGGAATAAATACTGGTTTACGTAACCAATAAACAATCCATGCCAAACCAATTGCATACCAGAAAGCGTGCCAGAAGTAGATGTTACCTATGTTATAGGTTTCCAAATCAACTGTTACGCCAGTCAAAGTAGTAATTGGGTTTTTAAAGTCTTTCATAGAACCAGTAATAGTTACCCATTTACCTGGACCGATGATTGGACCACCACCTTTAACGTTCATCATACTGTGAACATGCCAATCGCCTGGACGACGTGCTTTCAACAATACTTTGAATTCGTAGGTTTCACCCAATTCCAAGCTGCATGAACGTGGAACTAACTGACCACCGATCCAAGATCCTGCACGAATAAATACAGGACCTGGAGTACCGATGTTCAAGAAAGATGATTCTGGTAAATCAACAGTTTCAGGCCATCCTTTGAAAACGTGGAATTTACCTGTAACAGTCATTGTGTCATTAACAGCTACGGTATCTTTTGACCAATTCAAGTCATACCAGTGAATAGTACGCATACGCATGAACGCTGCTTGAGACTTTTCACCATGAGCTGCTGCTGTTGGAGCATAAAACATTGCTGCTGTAACACCAACTAACACGCCGACAAAGGACAATTTAGCAATCTTGTCTTTAATCATTTTCATATATCCTCCTCTATAATAGAGAATCTATAGTTCTTGAGTATCTAGCCAGTAGACGATTATATATCGTCTCTAACCAGTTTTTTATGTATATCTTCTTAATAACAATGATTCTTATGATGCAGTTGTGAAAGCGGTGCTTCCAAACCATCTACCAAAGAAATGCCACAAGAAGTAAATAATGATACTCACGAAACCAGAGAAGAACGCTGATACTGGAGCAACGTCTTTACCGAAGGTTCTTAGTGTACCTTTTTCAACCATTCTGATGTACTCGGGCATACCGGTTCTGATGTAGTGGTAACCTAATAAGTCAGCCAAAGTCATTACCATACCGTTGTATTCAACAGGTTGGTGTAATGGAGCAATAACTGGCCAGTTGCTTGGGTAAAACAACAAACCAAAAGCTAATCCACCCATTACTGCGGTCAACTGCAGACTGTTAGACATCAGCAATATAACATCCAGAACGATAGCGGCTGGAATCAATTGTGATGGGAAACAGAAGTTAATTGGGAAATATGTCCAGCCCCAGAAGTTGAAATATCTGTTGACCCACTCACCGAATAACAAACCCATTACGCAGAAAGTTGCACCGAATGCGATGCGGTAACGCCACCACAGAACCGCTTGCACAGCGGCTGGGAAGGTGATAGCCATAATTGGCAGAACAGTTACCCACAGACGTCTATCTTTCCAGTCGACCCAGAAGTCCCAGTCACCTGCAACAAGCATAAAGTGAACGTGATAACCACCAAGTACAACAAAGAAAAGTGTAAAACAAATTAGCCAGTCAAACGTACGTGAAACTTTTACCGCTTCAGCACGTGAACGTACAGCTGATTGAGATGCGCTCATAGCTTTACCTCCAAAAAGGATTAAATTATTTTTATTAAAACTATCTTCTCTTAAGGTTGCCCCGAAATCCAGTGGATTAAAGAGGCAACCAAGGAGATAGTTATTTACAGCAAAAGACTAAATTAAGCTAAGTCTTTTTTCAGAAGCTTGGCAATTGCCGCGACTTCAATACCAACAACACCCAATACACCTAAAGCTGACCATCCGAAGAATACGAAGCCGTAGTGTAAAGGAGCAACAAACAACTCTTCCATAAACCAGAATGTGTGACCCCATTCGTTCAAGCCAACGTTTGGCAGAATCATGAATGGACCAACGGTCGCAACCATATATTGGATAGAGTTACCTTGTTGGTAGGTAGGCAGTCTTGTTTTTGCATACAAGAAAGCGCCACCACCAGTGATGATGTATACAGGGTAGCTCAAGTAGAATTCGATAACATGACTTGGTGTGAAGTCAGTGTCACGAACGATTGTTTGATGCCAAGTACCATCTTGCTCAGTGAAGTAGCTAGCGCCGAAGTAAATAGCTACGCCGTAAGCAACCAACCAAACCCAATGATGGAAATGTCTTCTCAACTCTTCTCTTGGAGTGATTGACATCACTTTACGATCGCGTGATTTCCACAGGTAACCCCATAGAATACCAGCAGTTGATACTTCTAATACGAACTCAATATACAGGAAGTTCATCCAGTATGTTTCGAACTCAGGTGCGAAAGAATCTAAGCCAGCTGACCAGCCATAAACGCCTTCATACCAACGAACCCATGCATAAAACACGCAATAAATTGCGACTGCAAAGATCAAGTTTCTTTTATTTAACAGCGGTGCTTCCGCAGCATCAGCTTTCACTGATTCAGTTGTAGCTGCCATTTCTATCTCCTAAAAATGATTAAACCTGACTAAATTAGTCAGTGTCGATAGTTACAAGTCCATTTTACCCCCTTGAATTTTGACTACAGCCAGAATCAAGACACACCAAATCTATTTAGTGCTTCCAAAGTTTACCAGTTCGAATAACCTTGTCAAGCCTATTCACTCAACGAATTAAATAATTCTTACTCAATTAGCGCTGATCCAAATTTTATTATCTTTAACTACTTGATTTCTGATATTATCAAAGCAAATTAACTATCTTAGTTCAACTCTTAAAATTATAAAAAAACACCTAAATCTATGAAAAAATACTTACTTTTATTTGTGGGACTGGGGGCATTAATAGCCTTCATGCGCCTTGTGGTACTTCCTTTAGTACTCGAAGTGGTCGCGTCGGACACATTTCTTGTCGAAAGCAAAGACGAAGCTCAAACCAACAGCATATCAACACCGCTGACTGCAATCGCATTTGACCACTGCAATAGTTATATAAAGTCAGAACTTGGTGACAAGGTAACTGTCAGCTTTCCTGATAAACCCCTTAAAGCATGGGGCTTCGGCAATTACCAGTACATTATCCACTCTGAATTCACCGTTGCTGGCAACGCATCAAATCCAAAAACATACGCCTGCCGGATAACTTATGATAACGGTGACGACCAAGAGGGTATTGCGGATTTTAAAAACTGGACAATAGATGGCCTAACTGGTTTAGACGGGCTTTAATTTAACAACTTCGCTAAAAATAGGCCGCTACAAGAAGTATTGCAACCAACATTCACAAAGCTAACAACGGATGCCCTAAAACTTAGCTTTTAGCATCCGTTCTTTATGGTAAAACGAATTACGTTAATTGTTAGATAACAAGTTTAAATATTTCGATGCAGCGATATCCCACGTAAAAGTCTTAATAACCTTGTTTCTAAGTCGCCGCCCCATTTTCTCTGCCATATCGCTATTATTTAGCAAATCAATAAGCTTATTCGCTAATTCATCGATGTTATCAGGTGAAATCAAACAACCATCATAACCATCCTCAATAATTTCTGGTATGCCCCCGACATTGGATGCAATTACTGGACACGAAAAATAACCGGCTTCTAACAATACAATGCCAAAAGGCTCATAGCGTGACGGCAAACAAAAAACATTTGCCTTACGGAAAAAATTTAAAACCGACTGATGCTCCAGGTTTTCAATAAAAACCACATCATTCTCACAATCTAACTGACTTACTAACTGACGATAATTTATTAAAATGTCGGTGCTACGACCAATTAAAACCAACTTAATTGGACTCACCGATACTCTTATTTTGGCAAATGCGCGAATAAGTATATCTTGGCCTTTTTTGCGTTCGAATGTTGCAACATTTAAAATAAACCGTGAATTATCCAGTTCCATAGGCAAAACACCTGAATTGGCTGTCGCAGCCTTGATTATTTGCTCAGCAATGCCGTTATGTATGACTTTAATCTTACCCTCTACAGAATTATCAACATAATCATTTAATTCATCAGCTAATTTCTGCGAACAACACGCCATAAAATCAACGTGCTGAAAAATAAAATGCCACAAATATTTTTCAAAACCTACTGTTTTCTTAATTGAAACTACATCAGTACCGTGGAACGACAAAATAATCTTCCCCACATAGAAGCCAAGTTTCTTATACAAAACAAAATTGAGGACATTTAGTGTAGGGTAGTGTGGATTAATACACTGCACATCGTTACCGATATAGCGGTACAAACGAAATAACAAGAAAGGCAGCTTAATCAGATATTTCACAATGCCTAAAATGCCAGGAGACCAACAAGGATTCGTCAGTGGAAAATAATCAACAGGAGTGCTGGCTATGTAATTGGCATTGCCAGAATTTTGATCGATTAGTAGTTTTGGCGTGAGTGTTTGTGTTTTTTTCTGTGTGTTAATTAAATTGATAACAACCTGGTTTACACCACCGGGAAAACCTATATCCCAAGGCAATACATATAACCATGCTTGCTTCATTGAGGCATAGCCTCAAAACATTTACTTCTTAATATTTTACCCAGCGCTTTTATACACCCTTTAGATGCAAACCAATTTGGTAACCACAATAAAGAATTTAAAAAAGCTTTAAAACCATCCCAATCTTTATTAATTAGGCCAAGACCAAATCCACCATTAGAATATAAATGCGCAATAAAGCCACGGTATACCCACCGCTGGTGAAAGCTAAATATTTTCCGACTACGAAAGTAATTTATTTCATGAAGAATAATTCGATCTCTTTCTATCGGAGGTTGGTGTGCAGTTAAATTATTATCATGTCGTCGATAATAAGCCAGCACATCCTCAACAAACATAAATTGCATACTTTGTGATAATAATCTGAGCCAAAGATCTAAATCCTCACCTACAAGCAATTCATTTGAAAATCGAATACAATATTTTCGTCGAATGAAAACAGATGAAATCAATAGCGTCGAATTATTCGCAGTAGAAATAAAAAAATAAAAATCTGATCCGCAACAATAACTATTGCTTTCAGTGTGAACTAAAAATTTTTCGGCATTGGCTTTAAAATCACTGCGTTCTAAATAACTGTCAGGTAATACCTTTCCAAACGTATCTACATAGCTAACATCATGAAAAACTAAACCAACATCAGGATACTGTTCTATCGCATTAAGACAGCTAGCAAACTTAGTCGGAGCGTAAAAATCGTCTGCGTCCAAAAAACAAACAAATTCACCGACTGCCACCGCTAAACCAGTATTTCTAGCAATCGATGGCTTGCCAGATGCAGGTTGCCTTAATAAACGGATTCTTGAATCTTTAACCGCTAACCTATCGACAATATCAGCGGTTTCATCAGTCGAGCCATCATCAATTACAATGACTTCCCACTCTGGAATTGATTGCAGCTGGATAGAATCCAGTGCATGACCAATATATTTTGCACAATTGTAGGCGGGCATAATGACAGAAACTTTAAGCTGCATAATAAATCTGCTTACATTTATCCAGGTTTCCTGGCATTAACAACCAAAATTTCACCTTGGGAACGATTATCTATGGCTGATAGAAAACCTAATACTTTCGCTAATAGACGGATTTTTGGCCACCCCTGAGTTACACGAAAAGGATCGCCAAAAGAGCTTATCTCAATATCTACAAATCCCGATTCCTCAAGAAATGTTCGCATACTGTATTGCGAAATAGGAGTAATATGACCATCATTTTGATAGTTTTCTTCAGCAAACCATTGAAAACAACCAAATCGGACAAACAATGCAAGTGATACAGGGTTATCTATATTAGGTGTACTTAATATCAGTTTACCGCCTGGCGCTAAGGACGCAAAAATTTCCCTTATAACATGCCGAGGATTTTCTATATGTTCAATAATTTCTATTGCCAAAATTCCATCAAAAAGAGTATTAAATCGTTTTGAAAAATTTTTATTAAGGTCTACCTGCGTAAAATCAACAGTATTCATTAAGCGAAAATTATCAGCAACATAATCACAAGCAGCCATCTTATGCCCTATATCCTGTAAGCGCAAAGTTAGCGCACCACTACCTGCCGCTATGTCCAATAAACTAGAAGGTTGGGGGAAGAGCTCCTTGACTAACGTACCTATGTGCTCATGTAATCCTTGTAAAGCGTGAATCGCAAGACCTTTATAGTTTTTTTCCACACTACCGACTTCTAAGTGTGCCATTCGTGAAAACAAGTCAGTTTTTATAATTGGATTTGACATTTTGGTATGCTTTTGGTGGTAATTTGAACAACTTCGTCTGAAGAAAATTAACTATGAAAGATTCCGCACCATCTTTACGCCCACTGATCATCCACAAGCCAAGTATAGTCAACGTATAAATAATTATGCCTACAATGATAATTGTAATAAGTTGTAACCTCGGAACTAGGTCAAGTCGAGTATCTAGCCAAAATACAACTGCTGCCATTGAAAAAGTTGCTAATACTGGTCTCCAAAGATAACCCAACAGAGTAATAAAACCTAAATGCAACAATCGATGAGATAGCCATATCGAAATTGGTGTCACTATCGTTAATGCGATTAAAACAGAGCTAACAGCACCGATTATTCCATTTTTGCCCGTGAGAACGAACATAATTGGCAATAACATAAACATATAAAAACCAGCCAAAAACGCCTGAATTTTTGGCTTACCCTTGGCAAGATAAACGGTAGATGCGTTGCTTTGTACGGCCATTAGTGTGCCATATACGGAGAACAACTGAATAAGGGGAATTGTATCTAGCCATTTATTTCCTAAAAGAATTGGCACAAACAAGTGTGCCGTTAGTACAATCCCTGTGCCAATCGGCAATGCAAGAAGGGTAATAATCGATTGTACTTTTAAAAATATGTTTGCAAGCCCAATATCGTCGTCTATTAATTTACTGTAAGCAGGAAAAGTAACGCGATTAATGGGCTGTACCAGCTCATTAGTGGGTAATGAAGCGATTTCATTTGAAATATTATAAAGGCCAAGAGCTTGAGTCCCCACCAGTTTTCCGATGATAAACTCTGGTGCCCTATTACACATGAAACCTATAGTATTAACTAAAAACAACCATCCAGAAAAACCAAACAACTCCTTTCGACCTTTCAAACAAAAGCGTGGCCGATAAGGATGTACACGGTAACTCAATAACACTTCAAGAATTCTACCGGCAAATGTTCCCCAGACTAATGCCCAATAATTACGCAGAGTAAACGCCAAAATCATACAGACAGTAAATCCCATCAATTTTTTGGCCAGTAAAAAATAAAACTCTTTATGAAACTGCAAATCTTTACGAAATGCCACCGGACCAATATTGCCAAAACCACCCAATAAGGTACTGATTGCTAACACGTAGAGTATCTGTTCCAAGCGTACTTCGTTGTAGAATTGCGCCAAAGGTATTGCCGTTGCAACTAAAACCAACGCCAATAACACGCCAAAAATGACATTAAATGTCCAGGCAGTATCATATAAATGGCGATCGGCATCTTGTTTTTGGATTAAAGCAACATCAAAACTGAAACTCGTCAACAACGTCAGCAACCCTAAAAAGGCAGTGGCCATTGCCACCAAACCAAAATCGCCGGGCTCCAGCAAACGCGCCAGAATAATGGTACTGACCAAACCAATACTACGCTCCAGCATTTTAAAGCCGACCATCCAGGCCGCACCTTTGGCCATTTTGCTGCTAATATTGTCCATGTTTTATTGGTTACGCCTATGTAAGAGCCACCTCATCCGTCACAACAATACTGCTCGAATTTACGCTGCACTCAAAATATTTTACAAAAATTTAAAAATCATCAAATTATACCTAGATAACAAAATATAGCTTGTCTCAAAATATATACAATATCCTTTAGAAAACTTTACCTGTTGCTCAGCATGTTGGCGTAATATCCACCTACTTACGAATCACCATAAACACACATGAAAATATCACTTATCGTCGCAATGGCCAGCAATGGCATTATAGGACACAATGGCCAGATGCCTTGGCACTTGTCGGCTGATTTAAAGCGTTTTAAAAAAATAACGCTGGGGGCATCAATAATAATGGGGCGAAAAACTTTCGAATCCATAGGTAAGCCCCTGCCAGGCCGTAGCAATATTATCATCAGCCGAAATCCTGACTACCAGCAACCGGGTTGCTCGGTTTTTAACAATATTGAAACTGTCCTAAAAAACTGTTGTCACACTAACAACGAAGTTTTTATCATCGGTGGCTCAACTCTATATGAAGCCACATTGCCTTATGCAACCACGCTTTATGTCACAGAAATAAAACAGGATTTTAATGGTGACACGGCTTTCCCGCCATGGAATAAAGCCGACTGGCTAGAAACCGACCGAGAAGATATTAATGACGATTCGCAAGTATCATTCAGTTACAGCTTCATAACTTATAAAAGAAATAGTCTGCTGCCCGAAAGCGAGAACAATTAGACCAATCATCTCATGACGATGCCCAACAAACCTTCAAACCAATGCCAGGACATTGAAACTGCATTGATAGACAGCGAACAACGCTTTCGGCAAATGGCGGATATCGCCGGTGAATGGCTGTGGGAGCAAGATCCGCAAGGCTATTACAGTTACAGCAGCGTCGCCGTTCATAAAATTCTTGGCTTTACGCCAGAAGAAGTCATCGGCAAACACTATACGGCATTTTTAACACCGCAGGATAAGGCTTCTCAACAAATTTATATTACGCAACAAAACGCTTTTCACAACCTAATCAATCACTATCGGCATAAAGACGGTCATCCGGTATTGACCGAATCGACCGGCTTGCCCATTATCAACAATGCCGGTCGCCTGCTTAAATGGCGCGGCCTTGACCGTGACATCACGGCAAAAAAACAATTTCAGGATGCGCTGCTAGACAGCGAAAAACGCTTGCGCCTGGTCATTGAAAGCGCATTGAGTGCCATTGTCATGATGGATTCTTACGGCATCATCACCGACTGGAATCGCCAGGCTGAAAACATGTTCGGCTGGTCTCACCAGGAAGCCGTTGGCCAGCGTCTTGATTTTCTGATTATTCCCCTGCGTTTTCATGATGCCCATCGCCAAGGGCTGCAACGGTTTTTGCAGACTGGACAGGGCGAGATATTAAATCGACTGGTTGAGCATACTGCCCGCCGTAGGGATGGCTCAGAATTTCCGGTGGAATTGAGCATCTCTCCTTTAAAACTGGGCAATGCCTATATTTTTAGCGGTTTTATCAATGATATTACCGCGAGAAAAGCCTCTGAACAGCACGCGCGTGAAACACAAATCAGCCTGGCGATTGCACAAAGTGAAATCAATATGGCACGACACATTCAAGCCTCATTGTTGCCGTCAGCGCCGATCACCACAAAAGATTTTGAAATCACCGGCTACTGCTTACCGGCCAATCAGGTCGGGGGCGATTATTTTGATTATTTTTTCCGTACTGACAACCAGTTAGATATGGTGATTGCCGATGTTTCAGGACATTCCTTTGCACCCGCGCTATTCATGGTTGCCGCCCGTAGCGCCATCCGAACATACTCCAATAACATAGAATCACCCGCACATATTATTGATACGCTGAATCGTTTTCTGTTTAAAGACCTGGATAATACCGATTTTTTTATCACCTTGTTTTATTTGCAATATGATATTGCCCGTCACGCGTTACGCTTTGCCAATGCCGGACACCCACCGCCGTTATTGGTGAATGCGGGTCAAACACAATGCCAGCGCTTAGATGCCGATGGCTTAATACTGGGCGTGCGTGAACAGGTGCTATTTGAAGAAAAAGTCCTGCCAGTAGCCCAAAACGATGTGTTGTTGGTTTATACCGATGGCTTAACGGAAGCGGAGAACTCTGAAGGTGAGTTTTTTGGCCTGGAACGGGTCAGTGATATTTTTACGCAGCATTCTCAACAAACCCCACAAGACATTATTGATGCCTTGTTAAGCGAATTAAAACACTTTTGCCAACGTGACACGCTTAAGGATGATATTACCCTGATGGTCTTCAAACGTAACTGAGGTTACAGTAATTCGCCTAATGCTTTATTTAACACCAGGTAATGCACTAAAGTGGCTGGCAGATTACGGTGTAGTGCTTGATGTGTTCGCCAATACTGGTTGATTTTTTGTTTTTTTGCCGATGTTGCAAAGTATCCTGCACAGGTTGCTGCCGGACTTAATAAAATAGTCTTAACGAGAACACCGACAACGCGGGTTATATCCTGATTGATATCAGCAACAATTTTACGCTCCCAATCTCTCGGCGCAGGCATGAGCGCTAGTTGCGCAGGAATGTCATCCACATCCAAATACTGGCCGGTTTCGTGAAACAGCTCAAGTACAGCTGTCACATCCCGTTCGGTTTCTGTCGCCAGCGTTACGATCAGAGGAAATACAGACATACACCCAAGTAACGCCGTTTTTTCTGCGATGTCACTCGGAATATCGTCTTGCAGGTAGGCTGTTATGCGCTGTTGACACTGCGTATCATGCTGTTTTACATAATCGTTATACGCGGCCAGATAGCGTTTGTAGTTGGCAATGGTTTGCGGGTTTGCCAGACTTTTTTCCTGCGCCAACGTCCAACGGCACAAATCAGACAAGGTGTTTTCTAGCTGGAGCAATAGCTCATATTGTTTAGCGGCGGCGAGTTGATTATCCAGTGCATAAATAGCTTGCCTGAGCACGTCCCCATCCAGAACATCATCAAAGCTCAGGTAGTTATTGATGTAATCGAGTACAGTTAAGCCCTCGTGTTCTTCCAGCACGTTTAAAAAGCGACAACCCGCCTGATTAATCATTTTATTGCTGAGCACAGTGGCTTTAATTTCTTGCGCCAACGGATGAGCGGTTAGATACGTTTTATAGCGTGTGCTGATTTGTTCGGGAAAATACTTTTCTAAATAAATATTGCTAACATCTTCAGGCAATAGCTCGGATTCAGCCTGTATGTGTCGCGTTAAATACATTTTGCCGGCCGCCATAAGCACAGCTAATTCTGGACGGGTCAATATCTGCTTGGGGCGACTCAGTATGTCTTTGTCGGACGGAAAAGATTCTACAGTTTTATCGAGAAAACTACTGGCTTCCAGCTTTTCTGCCACTTGCAAAAAATCAGCAGGGCTTTCCATGTTGCGGACTTCTTCCAGTGACAAACACAGACTTTGCGCGATATTATTGGCTAATACCTGTCGGCAGACCGCTCCGGTAAGTTCGTCAAATACGCTTTGCGGGTCGCTAATCAGGTGTTTGTTGTGCAAACCGGTCAGTAGAATTTTTAAATTCACCTCATGATCGGAGGTATCAACGCCAGCGGAATTATCAACCGCATCGGTATTAATACGACCGCCGTTCAGATGGTATTCAATCCGTGCTTTTTGGGTAAAGCCCAGGTTTGCGCCTTCGCCGACGACATGCGCCTTAAGGTCATTGGCATTTATCCGCACGTTATCGTTGCTTCGGTCACCCACATCCTCATGCTTCTCACTACTGGCTTTAACGTAAGTACCAATACCGCCCAGCCACAATAGCTCCACCGGCGCTGTTAACAAATAGCGGATTAACGACTCACCATCCAAAACGCTGTAGCGAATAGCTAGCCATTTTTTCAGTTCGGATGAGATAGCTATATCTTTAGCAGAACGCAGATAAACACCGCCACCTTGCGAAATCAATGCGCTGTTGTAATCCATCCAGGTAGATCCGGGCAACTCAAACAGGCGTTTACGTTCTTGAAACGACGCACCGTTGTCCATAGGATTAGGATCAATAAAAATATGCTGACCACTAAACGCTGCCAATAAGCGGATATGCGGCGATAGCAACATGCCGTTGCCAAACACATCGCCGTCCATGCTGCCAATACCGACGACGGTAAAGGCCTCGGTCTGAATGTCTTTACCTAGTTCACGAAAATGGCGTTTCACACATTCCCATGCGCCACGCGCAGTAATACCCAACACTTTATGATCGTAACCTTGCGAACCACCGCTGGCAAACGCGTCACCCAACCAAAACCGATACTCGGCGGCAACAGCGTTGGCAGTATCTGAAAACTGTGCCGTGCCTTTGTCAGCGGCAACCACTAAATAAGGATCGGGATCGTCATAACAGACCAGCTGCGGCATCTGAACTATTTGGTTATCCTGGTAATTATCGGTCAAATCCAGTAAACCACGCATCAGGGTGATGTAAGCTTTTTTCCCGGCGGCTTTAATATCTACCCTAGAGCCGTTATGCTTTACCACAAAGCCGCCTTTCGCGCCGGTCGGAATAATCAGCGCATTTTTGCTGACTTGGGTTTGCATCAGCCCCAGTATTTCTACCCGAAAATCATCGGGGCGATCAGACCAGCGAATACCGCCACGGGAAATTTTACCGGCACGTAAATGGATGCCTTCCATATCGACGGCGTGGACATAAATTTCGTTTTGCGGCTTGGGTGCCGGCATGTCGATAACACCCAGGCTGTTAATTTTAAACGCCACAAAATAATCCGGCCAGTCACGGTGTAGATGAAAATTACAGCGCATGGTGGCATCAATCAGATTAAACAAGATACGCAAAATGCGATCATCATTAAGATCAACAACCGCCGTCATACTTTCCAGCAATTGCAAGCGCAAAGGAAACAGCGCGTGCTCTTCCCTTATGGCAGGATCATCCCATTGTCGATGTGGCCGAAAACGCGCTTCAAAGTAGGTAAATAAACACAGGGCAATATCGGGATTGTGGATCAGCGCATGATGAATACTGGCACGCGTTGTTTGATGATGGATCTGTAAATAATAATTTCGATAGGCACGCAGGACATCAATCGCACGCCAGGACAAGCCCGATAAAATCAGTAACTTATTCAGGGGATCATTTTCAAGATGACTGTTCATGACCCCAGAAATAGCCTCTAACAGCCGATGTTTTAAACGACAAAATGGGTATTTTTGACCATTGGCAGCCTTAACAGTAAAGCTTTTAATAAACCGGGTCACACCGTTCGCAGTGATACGAAATTGCACCTGATCCATAACTCGCAGTGCCATATTTTCCAATGCTGGAATGTATTCATCCAGGTAACGTTCGTGCGGGCTGTAAAAATGCAGGCGATAATGTACGATGCCTTGGCTGGGATTAAGCAAGCTCACCTGATAGGCATTGCTATCGCCCAGGTTGTCAAGATGCAGCATATCCTTGAGTGCGTAGCGGGGTGAAACCAGGTGCTTGTATTCTGATGTTAAGGCAGGGAGATAGGCCTGGTTTAACTGCATGGCGGACGAGTCGCCTAATGCCCTTGTTGCCAGGCGCAGGAACGCGTTGTCCCAGGCCACTATTGAGTCAGCTACACGTTGGTTTTGCACCGGTTGGCCTCAGGTATTTGATAATTTCCAGCACATTACCGTCCTCGGTTCGGATGTAGGCGACTGAATCCATCAAGGTACGAATAAAAAACAAGCCCATGCCGTGTTCTTTGGGCTGATCAAAATCGGGTGACAATACCGCTTGAAGATCAAATCCCGGGCCGTGATCATAAACCTTGATATTGATGGCATCATCCTGGATATGAATAGCGATTTTGACGGTATCTTCGGGATTGTTGTGATGGGCGTGTTTGATGGCATTGGCGGTGGCTTCGGTCAGCACCAGATTTAAATGATAGGCCAAGGTGTCTTTATCAGCGGCAAAGGTATCGATTTTTTGCACGATTTGTTCACCCAGTTGGCCAATCAGCTCCAGGTACTTGGTCTGTGTGGGGATAATCACATCTACCTGAATAATTTCAGCGCCCATGTTCAGCCTCTAGGTGTCATTGTTCAACGCTTCATCCACATTCGCATAAATTTCAAAAACGCGATTGAGACGGGTCAATTCAAACATGGATAAAACCTGTTTTTGCACATTAACTAAGGCCAGTTTACCGGATTTAGTGATGGCGTTTTTATGCCCCGACAACAACGCACCCAGGCCAGAGCTGTCTATAAAACGCACACCTTCAAGCTGAACAACAATCTGTATCTGGCCTTGCTCAATCAGGTGCAAAAGATAGGTTTTCAATTCGCCGGAATTATGGGCATCAATGCGCTCTTCATGCACAAACAACACACTGTAACCATTTATTTTTTGTAGCTCCAGATTCATATATTTTCCGGTTTTATCAAATAGTCACAGCGAGGAGGCACTACTGTCAACTAACATAACATCATGGGGTGGTGCGTCAAGCATTATCATTCCTGCTTACCAACACAGCTCCTTCGTAATACCATCTGCTGCGTTGGCAATGCCCCGCTCGCCAGTGTGCATCAACGTTAAGTCACCGCATTCATCGTTGGCCTGAGCGCCTGGATTGATACGTTTCGCCTGCAAGGTGTAGCTATTGTCGGTTACCGCAGCGATGGTTAAGTCATAGTATTTGGTTCCACCATCTACAGGGCTTTGCGCTGGATAAATCGATGGCGCTCCGGTGTCCATTCCACCAAGGTCGCCGCAACTGTCAACACCGCTATCCATAGCCGCACCACAGTAACCGCCTGTCTCGGTATAGTGTCTTTCCATTGCATTCGCCAATGACACCAACGCACCTTTGGCATCTGCCCTTCGTGCTTTCATGACGCTTTTTTGGTAATTAGGGACGGCAATACTGGCCAGTATGCCAACTATTGCCACAGTAATCATCAGTTCAATTAAGGTAAAGCCTTTTTGCGTTTTCATCAGTTTTCCTAACAGTTTATTCTTTTTGAAGCTCTTGCCATGAAATGCGTTTCATACTCCCCTGATTTGGGACATATAAAATATCCAGCAGCCTCGACATATTTGTGAGCGGCGTAACCAATACGTTGCCTATGACGCTTAACTGCTCAGGGAACGTGTCCTTAACAGCAACACTATTGACCGCATAATTGCTATCACTGGCATCTTGCAAAAAATCAGCGGCACTGACCACCTTGTCTTTATTAGCGTCAAAAATATTAAAGGTAGAGCGCCCCCCTGTAGCCTGCGGCACAAATATCCTGCTCCCATTTCCACCACTTGTGCAGGCAGTTGAGCTGGGCAAGCGAGTGTTAAATAACACCACTTCTTCATATATTAACGCATCGGTAGTGATACGCTCACCATTTTTAAATTGAATGTACCATCCGTGTTTTACGCTGTAATCAACGGGATTGTCTGACAACACTCTAAGTGTGCTCTGCGCATCTACCGTATTACCCGCCTTATCGGTAAAGGTAAAAAACGTTTGCTCTACCAAATTGGCCGAAGTCAACGACGCACTGCCATTATCCCAAACACCATAGAAACCTTGTGTCGCCGCTGAGTTTATATCGGCCGTGGCCAGGTATTGGCCTGTGCCGAAAAAAACCATCACATTGGGGGCCGCACCATTGAGTTCTGTTGGATGACGGACAACAGCCGGCTTGGTGGTGATCGGTTGATTTGCTGCCACAAACAACGGGTTTCCGGAATAGGCAACCCCCCAAGAGGCCGCATCAGCCGATGATAAGTCGAACGCCCATAAATTGCCCTTTAAATCCCCTGCATAAACCCTATCGACAAGCTGATCGTTGTTTGTATCCACCGTCTGTGGTGTCGACAAGCCATTGCAATCACTTAACGGGTCGGCACAGTTTTTGGGGGCTACAATTGAACCCGCATTGGTTGACAACTCGATATAATCGCTACCTGCTGTCCAGATGCCGTCCAGGCCACCGTCCAAAAACAGAATAAACAACTTGGCCTTGCCATCGCCGTTATTGTTGTAGCCATTACCAAAAATGGCCGCCCAACGATTGTTGTTGAGCATGGCAATCGTGGGAATGCTGAATGAATAGCCCATATCGGCATCATCACTGCTGTTAAATTCCCACAAGGCGATACTTGCCGCATTGGCCTCTGAAAAGGCCGCAGGGTTGGTAACATCCAGGGCAAAAATACCTTTCCCGCCACTGCGGGTTCCACCAATCAGCACTGAATGCCATGCGGAACCTGGGCCGGCATTAAAATAAGTATCTTCAACCACAGAGGGCATGTCCACATAATAACGGTGGCTGTAGTTGCTATCGGTCAGGTAATGCAGACCACTCCCCTTCGTGGCCGAAAATACAGCTTTTGGAATATAGGCAATAGCTTCAGTCCCATCCGCCCCCTTAAACCCATGCAACATACCGTCGTTAGCACCTACATAAACCATCTCTGGCCGACTCGCCTGAGCCATGCTAAAATCACTGTAGGTTTGCCCCGCCGTTGTGGGGAATGGCGCGGCATTAGGCCAAGTGGCCTTGGGTTTGCCAACAGAAACAGGGCTGGAATTGATGATATCGCCCAATAAGCTGTCACGCTTTCTAAAATTAAACCCGCCCCCAACCTCGTTACTTTTATCGCCCCGGATATAATCTACCCTGGCCTGTGCTTTTGTGGCGCTACCCGTAGCTCCATTAGGATCAACCAGCAAATCAGCTTTTTGATTGGCTGACAGGCCAAGCCAATCAAAGGCCACTCCTTGGCTATCATTACGGGTAATAATGGCACGACTGGTATGGGGCGAAGGCAGGCTATTCAACAGCCCTGCCGCTGACCATTTGGGGCTGCCACTAAAATCCTTTAGCGCGGCATCGTAAGGGTATGCTTCTAAATCGCCGGTAAAGTTTTTAAATTTTACCTGATAGAGCACTGTGCTGTTTTGCAACGAGCCACCATTAAAAGCAACTGCCGCCGACGTGTTGTATTCTTTGCCAATACTGGCCAGGGCATCTTGCAGTGCCTTGGAAATTTCTTCCGGTGATGATGCTGCAATAAATTGCCCTCTCCCGTTGTAAGCAGCATGCCACAAATCATCAATTTTCTCAGGGCGACTTTTACCATTAAAAGGATTTCCCCACAGGCCATTTTCCAAAAGTCCAGGCGCAGTGCCTGGCCAACCGTCGTTATCGTCATCAACCAATAAGCCATGGAGGCCAAAAGCAATGGTGTACGTTACCATGTGCTGCCAGTCAGCCTGGTCAAAGTCCGTGGTAACAACCTGATTATTCAGGGGACTTAAATCCTTACTGTAGTAATATTGACTGACATCCGCCAAGGTTGGGCTAATGCCGTCCCCATCATTATCGGCAATTTTGGCGGGTAGCGGATCAGGGTCATTCCAATAACCATCAGTCATTAAAATCGTATAATTTTGCTGGCAGGCTTCAACAATGGGTGCGGTTTTACTGTCCGTGTTTTCAAAATATTCACCGGCCCGATTCAGCCCCCCCCTAAGTGGCGTACCTATTGGTTGCCACTTGTACTCAAAAAAGCTTTGCAACAATCCCGTGTTATGGGTAATAA
>NZ_FUKJ01000160.1 GCF_900163745.1 Crenothrix polyspora | reverse complement strand
TTGCTGATTTTTCGAGCAGGAGCCCGGAAAAATCTTTCGCAAAAATAGCGACTCCCTTCTCTTGGTGTCCGTTGAAAAAATCTGTGACATTCGTAATTCGTACAAACCATGCGTGTAGGCCGATTGATCGACAAATACATACCCTCCAGCATCCAGCGACACTTGGATTTCGCCTAACGCATTATTGCCAGACCATTCAAGTTCAGCTTTCGGTTCATAAACAAAATCCCCGCCTTGATTGGGTCGATCAACAACCGGTTGCGTCGGATCATCTTTAAGAGATAATCGCCGTGTTACCGAGAATAAGGCAACATCATCCGTGTAATGCATACTGTTGCCGATATTGGCTGACCAATCTGCTGATGTATTGAAACTCACTAGCGTTATCCCGATAAAAAATGCCGTCTTTAAAGAAAATGACGGCATGAGCGCATTCAAATGCCTGGTATGACAGCGGCCTTTCACAGTTTCGTAAGCGTCTCTTGTTCTGTTTGAGATTCGGTTAGATTGTCTTCATTTTCGTTACCGATGAAATGAAGTACAGTCATAGTAATGAGGAAACCCAGAACAATAAAAAATAACAAAGGCAGTGCAAAAGGAATGTCGTGATGATCCCTTAGGTTCATCCCCAAAATTGCAGAAAAAATACGTAACATAAAATCTAACATAGCTATTACCTCAATCAGTTTTTTAAAATAAATACTGTATGGTTAAATTCGGTAATCTGTAAAATGAAAAAAAGCGGACTCCTGTGGTGTACTTAAAAAGAGCCAGCGGAGACGTTGTAAGTCTTGATCCGCTGACTTAAAGCTGTGTATTTTTATACATCAGCGAGGGGGAGGATTACTGTTTTACATCCGGCATATCTTGAACAATCAGCACGTAAGGTTCGCCCAAGGGTGTTTTATCTTCGGGTTTTTGAAAATAAACCACCTTGCCGTAGGTTTCGTGTACGGTGGGTAAAATGGTGTTCGCTTCTTCCTTGGTTAAATCGGGAAAGGTGGCGCAAGCTCTGCCGACTTCGGTTTTGTGGTAATGCCAATAATGTTTTTCTTTTGCAGGCAACGTGTTGTACTGGGCAGTGGGTATAATGTATTCAAAACCAATCGGCTTGTCCTGGTCTTTCATGCCGCCTGGAAACATTAAGCAGACCAATGTGCCGTCATCGTAGGCTTTACAGTGGTGATGCACAATCGCGTGCAGCTTAGGGTCGTTGATGTCCATGACATCGGGCTTAAGATGCCGAATAGCTTGGATATGCAGGTCATTAAAACCCATGACATTCGGGTGTTCTATTTGCCTTGGGTTCATCACAGAATTGTACTTGGGTTCTCCTGACACCGGCATCATAGCGTGATTATGTTCCAGTTCGGTAATGACGTTGGGTTTGTTGGTAGCGCAACCGGCAGTTAATGCCAATGCTGCACTGGCAAGCAATAATAGTGTGTTCATTTTTCATCCTCCCAAGGATTAATCTAATAGTTATAGTGATGAGCCAGGCTTTTCTGGCTATCATCTTTCACTAAAGCGAAGATCGTGCCAATAGGGAGAAATTGTTTTATCTATTTGTTTTTAATAATAAATATTTTTTATTGAAAACTATTGTGATTGCCGTTATGTTTCATGTGAAACGGTTTTATGATTCATTTGAGCGCTTATGAAACAAAAAAAACAATCGCACTTTTATCAGGGTGCTTCTATCGCATGGTGCGTTGCTTCTTTAATTTGTAGTTTTCTGACTAATCAGTAATTCTCAATTTGGGAGAGCATGCAAAACTGGGAGAGACATCCAATTGTTAATCAACATACAATGACCAGGGTCCTGGGGAAAACAGCTTTGAAAACTGACCACCCCAGGTTGTTTAATATCCGGTTTTTTGCCGGAGTATCCTGGAGTGTTGACCATGAAAGCTATTGCCGAAATCAGACGGCACCACAAACTCAACAACCACCAGCTAAAAGCTGGTGGGTTGCTTATCGGCGGACTAAACCGCCGACTGAAAGAGAAGACGACTAAAAGTCGGTGGTTTTAAACCACGAGCTACCGCACATTCGTGCGGGCTAAAGCCGCCTTATGGAAAATAAAAATCAATAAATTAAAAGCGCGTGATGTCTTTTCGAGGGATAGAAATATCGCTTTGG
>NZ_FUKJ01000262.1 GCF_900163745.1 Crenothrix polyspora | reverse complement strand
TGCTTGGAAAGCGTTACGTCAAATTATATGCAAATTTGGAATAAGGGGTGCGGAATGTCGGCGCTAGAGCTTTACCGGACAAATTTCGTGACCAGGTGCTAAAGGAAGCCCAGTCGGTATGAAACTTGATTCACAGTCCCAGGCTGTATCAGTTTTTTTCTCCACAGTTCATACGATTTCGGCACGGTGAAGTTTCGTTACTTAAAGGCGGGTGGCTGCGATTGCTGGATCTATGTATGCCAAGTTGGTATCAGGCTCGTTGGGTGGCCATTAAGCAGATAACCGGCTTATAGGCATTGTCAGCTAACAGTTAGCTGAATTTAAACAGCGTATAAAAATTTTCGGTGGATAAATCAGCAATTTTATTGACCGAAACACCCCGTAGATCAGCAATATGTTCGGCAACATAACGCACATAAGTTGGGTAATTGGTTCTACCTCGAAATGGCACTGGCGCTAAATAAGGCGAATCCGTTTCAATCAAAAAGCGATCTGTGGGCATTTTTTTTGCGGTGTCTTTAATTTCTTTGGCATTGTTAAAAGTGACAATACCAGAAAAAGAAATATAAAAATTCAAATCCATCGCTTTTTGGGCAAACGTCCAGTCTTCGGTAAAGCAATGAATAATACCGCCCACTTCACCGGCATTTTCTTCGGCAAGAATTCTCAGCGTGTCTTCTTTGGCTTCGCGGGTATGAATGATGAGCGGTTTTTTTAATAGTTTAGCCGCGTGGATATGGTTTCTAAAACGCTGCTGTTGCCACTCTAAATCGCCCTCGCTACGAAAATAATCCAGCCCGGTTTCGCCAATACCGATCACCCGGTTATTTTGTCCTAAACCAACCAACTCATCAACGCTAGGATCGTGGCAATCTTGAGTATTAGGATGTACGCCGACGGTTGCCGATATTTGCGGGAAACCGTCAATTAAATCCAACATAGCGGGATAGTTTTCAAGATCAATCGCGATGCACAGCAAGTGTTCAATCTGGCTGTTAGCCGCTTCGTCCATGAATCGGGAAAAATCACAAGCGTAGGGTTTTAGATCGATACGATCCAGATGGCAATGGGAGTCTATAAGCATTATGAGTTCAATCGGTTACATAGTGTGGGTGGAACGCTCAGCATTTAGCGCACCCGCCAGATAGTTTTCTATTTTATTACGTGCCATGCCACCGTCCTGGTCGCTGAATTGCACACCTACACCGCTGGCCCTGTAGCTTCCTGAGCCGACCGGTGTTTTCCAAATGATTTTGCCAGCAATCGGTAAGCGTTCAGGTTCTTCCATAAGGTTGAGCAGCATAAATACTTCTTGTCCCATCTCATATTCCCGGTTGGTGGGAATAAACAGCCCGCCATTAACTACAAAAGGCATGTAGGCGGCGTATAGGGCACTTTTATCTTTTATTGCAAGGGATAAGATACCTTGTCTAGGTGTCTGTTCTGCCATGGCTGACTCTATTTGAGATTAAGATTTGACCAGTTGATTAAAATTTCTTCCAGCATTAATTGTTTATTGATTTGCGTGTTTAACCGTTGTTGGCTGATGAGTAGCAAATCATACAATTGATACAGGCTTCTTAATTCTAGTTGCCCTGCAAGTTCTTGCAAGACTTGCGTTAAGTCTGGATTGTATAAATACCCGGTTTGAACCCGATAAACACATTTAATTAAATCCATCACCCAGCTGATGAGCCAGAATAACAGGGCAGATTCCGGTACAGCAAGCCATTGTTCAGCAACCAGCACAGGATGATCCTGGCGTTTTGCTATTGCAGTCCATTGCTTAAAACATGCGTTGCGGATAGCGATGTGTTGATTGGTGACAGCGTGCTGGGCGAGCAAGGGCGCACCTTTAGTCAAGCTGCATAATACCTCAAGATCATCGTGGATGTTGTTTTGTTTTAACCAGTCTATCAGCGTGGTTTTATCCGGCGCTGTGATGTTAAGTTTTTGGCAACGACTGATAATGGTGGCCGGTAAACGGCTGGGCTTATCGGTGATAAGGATGATACAGGTACGCTCGGTGGGTTCTTCCAGACACTTGAGAAAGGCATTTGCCGCTGCGTTGTTCATCGCATCAGCGGGGTTGATGATGACAACCCGATAGCGTTCAAACTGAGGTTTTAACGTCAGTTTGCTGGTTAGATTTCGAATCTGGGCAATGGTGATATTTTTTCCGGCCTCTTCTGGCAGGACGTGCAGGATGTCTGGATGTGTTCCGGCATTAATCAATAAGCAACTTTGGCACTGGCCACAGGTGGTGCCATCACGCTTAACTGCGTTGCACAGCAGGGCAGCGGCGTATTGATCGGCTAATTGCTGCTTGCCCAGTCCCTTGTTACCGGTAAACAGTAAAGCCTGGGGAATGCGTTTTTGCAGCACATACTGCTGTAAGTGCTGCCAGTCTTGCTGTTGCCAGGGTAATATGGGCATTGCTGTGTTCATGTTGACAGCAGTTCGTCAATTTTCGTACTAAGTGCCTGTTGTACGTCCACGAGTGATTGCTGTGCATTAATGATTTTGATACGTTTAGGGTCTTGCTGGGCGCGGGTTAAATAAGCCTGCCTGACCTGCTCAAAAAAACTGAGTTTTTCAGCTTCAAAGCGATCGACCTTACCGCCTCTTTGCGCTGCCCGTGTCATACCGATTTCGATAGGGGCATCAAATAATAAGGTCAGATCGGGTCTTAATCCAGCTTGTACCCAGTGTTCCAGCCAGGCGATGGTCTCTGTGTTTATACCGCGTCCTCCGCCTTGATAAGCGTAAGTGGCATCGGTAAAACGGTCGCATAATACCCAGCAGCCTTTTGCCAAGGCCGGGTTGATAACGTGGGTGATATGTTGAGACCTTGCGGCAAACATCAGCAACAGTTCGGTGTGTTCGGAGAGCGTTTCGCCCTCGGTATTGAGCAGCAACTGGCGTATTTTTTCGGCAAGCGGTGTACCGCCCGGTTCGCGTGTGCTGATAACCTGAATATTACGGCGCTGTAGATAATCTTGTACAAAGGGGAGGTTAGTGGTTTTACCCAGCCCTTCGCCGCCTTCAAAAGTGATGAATTTTCCAGGTAGCACAGTCAATTTTTATTCCTTTGGTGGGTGTCTACCGCTGCATTATGATCTTTTAGCGACGCTGAAAAAATATGTGTGCCTGAGCCATCGCTGCGTGCCACAAAATACAGGTTATTACCCGGCTCAGGATGCAGTGTTGCCGTTATGGCATCGCGTCCAGGCAAGGCTATAGGGGTTGGCGGTAGGCCTTTTATTGTATAGGTATTATAAGCGGTTGGGGTGTGTAAGTCTTTAAGGGTAATATTGCCTTTATAATTATCCCCCATACCGTAGATGACGGTAGGATCTGTTTGCAGCAACATGCCTATCTCCAATCGGCGGGTAAAGACCCCGGCAATCGTTGGTCTTTCGGTTTTTGCGCCGGTTTCTTTTTCAACGATGGAAGCCAGTATCAGGGCTTCATACGGCGTTTTTAACGGTAAATTGGCTGCTTTTTTGTCCCATTCCTCGTTTAAGACGGTTTGCATTCTATCGTAAGCCCTTTTCAGTAAGGCTAGGTCGGAGGTATTTTTTTCAAAAAAGTAGGTATCAGGGAAAAATACCCCTTCAGGATGGTTTAAAGTAGCCCCTATTTTGGACATTAATGTGGGGTAATCGGTATTGGCCAGCGTATGTTCAAGATTTGGATTGTTGGCTATTTCTTGCAAAATATCTTTGAATGCCCAGCCTTCCGGAAAAGTAATGGCGTATTGTCTTGGTTTTCCTGCTACCAATACCGCTAACAGTTCGGGTACGGTCATGCCGCCTTTAAGGTCGTATTCACCGATTTTGATTTTTTTGGTGGCTTTTTCCTGAAGGGCAATGATTTTGAACCAAAACGGTTTGATCTGAACATTTTGTGCGATTAAGTTGCTGGTGATGTTTTCAAAAGAATCGCCCTTTTTTATGTCAATCGCTACGTGTTCACCAGGAACAACCGAAGTGTTTCGGGCAGTTTGGTAGGCATTCCAAGACCAGCTGGCCGTGATAGCCAGTAAGAGCAATATGCCTACTAATATTTTATACATTAGGGTCGTCCCATTCCTTGTTCAATTGATCCAGTTTAAATTGATGCAGCCAAATTTGCAGTTGTTGCGTTACTGGGCCTACGCAATAGGTGGTTGTTTCGAGTTGTTTGATGGGCCATATTCCGATGATGGAGTTGGTGACAAAGACCTCGTCAGCCGACAATAGCGCCTCGGTAAAAAACAGATGTTCAGATACAGTGATGTGGTTGCGGTGAGCCAGTTCAATGATAAGACCACGAATAATGCCGGCAATGCCTGCATGAAACAGTGTCGGCGTATGTAACACGCCATCTTTAACAAAGAACGCGTTGCTCATGGTGCCTTCGATAATATGTCCGTTAATATCCAGCATAAAGCCTTCCTGAATGTCAGGATCGTTCCATTCGGCGCGTGCCATGACCTGTTCCAGACGATTCAAGTGCTTTAGACCTGCCAATAATGGATTTAAACCAACACGGGTTTGGCAAAAACGCGCGGTAATGCCTTGCTTGGCATAGTCTTGAGGGTAATCAGGCCAGGGATGCACACTGATGATGCGGGTAGGTTCAATGATGTCGGGTTGGCGGTAGCCGCGTCCACCAGAGCCTCTGGTGATGATGATTTTAAGGACGCAGTCCCCCGTATTTGCCGAAGAGGTGTTGAATTTATTGCACAGCGATGTTATTTCAAAACGCAGAATATCAAGACTAGGGGCTGGAATGTGTAGCCTTATACAGCCTTTGCACAGGCGGTCTATATGTTGTTCGAGAAATACCGCTTGGCCACGCTTAACTTCGATTGTTTCGAATAATCCATCGCCATACTGAAAGCCACGATCGGTAACTGGAATATGTGTCTTGTATTCACCGTTTACCAGAATCATGGCGAGCAGAGGGTTTGAGCATTAGGTGTAACGTTTAAATATCAACGTTCCGTTAGTGCCGCCAAAGCCAAAGGAATTGGACATCGCAATATCGATTTTCATATTTCTGGCTACGTTGGGTACATAATCCAAATCGCATTCAGGATCTTGATTGTCCAGATTTATAGTCGGCGGTGCAATTTGGTTTTGAATGCTTAATACCGACAATACCGCCTCAATACCTCCCGCAGCACCCAACATGTGGCCGAGCATGGATTTAGTTGAGCTGACGGCAACTTTGTAAGCGTGTTCACCTAGTGCTGCTTTCATGGCCTGGGTTTCACCAATATCGCCAGCCGGCGTTGATGTGCCGTGGGCGTTGATGTAATCAATAGCGTCTGCATTGAGCCCCGCATCACGCAAGGCATTACGCATACAGCGTGCTGCACCTTCGCCGCCTGGGGCGGGGCTGGTCATGTGATAAGCGTCGCCACTCATGGCGTAACCAATGACTTCGGCATAGATTTTTGCACCACGGGCTTTAGCGTGCTCCAGTTCTTCTAGTACCACAACACCAGCGCCATCGCTTAATACAAAGCCATCCCGATCTTTATCCCAGGGCCGACTTGCCGCTTGCGGATCATCATTGCGGCGTGATAAGGCTTTGGCCGACGCAAAACCACCCATTGCCGTGGGTGAAGATGTACAGCGTTCAGCACCGCCAGCCACCATAACATCGGCATCACCGTACTGGATTAAACGGACGGCATCACCAATATTGTGGGTTCCGGTTGCGCAAGCGGTAACGATGGCAAAATTTGGGCCTTTTAAGCCGTATTTGATCGACAAATTACCGGAAATCATGTTGATAATATTGCCGGGTACAAAAAATGGGGAAATTCTGCGCGGCCCACCTTTTTCATAAGTGGCATAGCATTCTTCAATGCCGGTAATGCCACCGATACCTGCGCCTATGGCGACACCGATACGTTCAGCATTGGCTTCGGTGACTTCAATGCCGGAATCATCAATCGCCTGACACCCGGCTGCAATACCATAGTGGATAAAGCCATCCATGCGCTTAGCATCTTTGTCGGAGATATATTGGCTAATATCCAGATTTCTGATGACCCCCCCGAAGGTACTGGCGAAAGGGGAAATATCAAAGGAATCGATTGGGCTGATACCGCTTTTGCCATTGATAATACCATTCCAAGTTTCTGCAACCGTATTAGCCAGTGGGGTGATAGCTCCCAATCCAGTTATTACAACTCGACGTTTACTCAATGTAGTGTACCGTAGGAAAAACAAATATAAAGAGACATGATAAAGAGGGTGTTACGTATAGTGGATGAAAACGGGCTTCATCCACTAATAGTCAGCTCAGGAAACGTGAGCCATTACATAATTGATAGCTTCTTGAACTGTGGTTATCTTTTCAGCTTCATCGTCTGGAATTTCACATTCAAATTCTTCTTCAAGAGCCATGACGAGTTCAACGGTATCCAGTGAATCAGCGCCAAGATCGTCAACAAAGGAGGACTCATTAGACATTTCTTCTGGTTTTACGCCTAATTGCTCTGAAACAATCTTTTTTACTCGTTCTTCAACATTACTCATAATTATTATCCTCAAACAATGTAAGCTCAATCAGTGGTTAACGTGATACTCACAAGGGTATTGTAATTAGTTTTACTAGAAACCCCGTCTCTGGCAATCCCAGACGGCGGGGGAATTATACTTGATATTGCAATAATGTCACAATATTAAGGCATGAACATGCCGCCGTTTACATGCAGGGTTTCACCTGTAATGTAAGCCGCACCTGCAGAGGCTAAAAAAGAAACCGCGTGGGCAATTTCTTCTGCCTGTCCCAGTCTTGCCAATGGAATGGACGTTAACAAGGTGGTTTTAATGTCCTCACTCAGTTCCTTGGTCATATCGGTATCGATAAACCCAGGTGCTACCGTGTTGACAGTAATATTGCGAGAGCCGACTTCTTTGGCCATGGATTTACTAAAACCCACCATGCCGGCTTTAGCCGCTGCATAGTTAGCCTGGCCAGCATTACCGGTTGCGCCGACGACCGATGAAATATTGATGATGCGTCCGGTCTTGGCTTTCATCATGCCGCGCAACACGGCTTTACTCATACGGAACACAGAGGTCAGATTGGTATTGATAATGTCATCCCATTCGTCGTCTTTCATGCGCAGGAGCAGGTTATCACGGGTGATGCCGGCATTATTGACCAATACTGTCGGTGTGCCAACCGTATCGGTAATGATTTTGATGACTTGTGCAATCGACTCAGAATTTGAAACATCCAGCTTTAAGCCAGTGCCGTTGTCGCCTAAATAGGCTGAGATTGCCTCTGCGCCGCCATCAGAAGTAGCTGTACCTACTACATAAAAGCCATCAGTGGCCAGTCTTTCGGCAATTGCCCGGCCTATGCCACGGCTAGCGCCGGTTACTAAAGCGACTTGCTTAGTCATTAAGTTGCTCCATTACCTTGTTTAAGGTTTCAGTGTCATAAAAAGTGAAATGTTCGGCTTCTTTGACGATGCGCTTGTTAAGGCCGATCAAAACTTTGCCAGGGCCGCATTCAACAAAGCGATTCACACCTTGTTCGGACATGAATTTAATGCTGTCAACCCAGCGAACCGGTTGATAAAGCTGTTGTTTTAATGCCAGGCGGATACTTGCAGGGTCGCTGTGGGTAGCGACATCGACATTGTGTACTAGTTGGATTTCGGGCGTGCGAAAGGCAGTGTTTTGTAGATAGCCATCCAGTTTTTCTGCCGCCGATTGCATTAAGGCGCGATGA
>NZ_FUKJ01000089.1 GCF_900163745.1 Crenothrix polyspora | reverse complement strand
TAATAACTCTACGTTTGTAAAAAAACCATACGTGCAAAGGACAGAGTAAGTTTCGTAATTTATCAAACTCTTTGGATAAATTTTTTATAGAAACTCTTAATAATGGTTCTTCAACATTTTGTTCTCGGTCAAATACTTCAATTTCTACACCATCACATAAAACCACTAACGCAGCATTAATATCAGGATGAATAGCATATTCAACTACTTGACTAAGTTCTTTATAAGTAAAATGGGATTTATTGCTGTTCGCTTTCTTTATTGGTTTTTTTGCTTCGATAATCCAAAAGTTTTTTTCCCAAAGCGTTAAATTGTAATCAATATACCTGTTCGTTTTACCCAAAAAACGAATGTGCTTCTCACGATCTACTGAATAATCCTGATTTTTTTTATAACCTAAAATACGAAGCAATTGATTAATAATTTCTTCACGAACATCTTGCTCTGAAAAGTTAGTGACATCTAAACCTTCGATTCGTTTAAGTTCTACCAAATCAGGCTCAGATAAACTAGAAAGTTTTTTGTTGAGAAGCAAGGTATTAGAGTTTAAATCCAAACTGTTCATTGACTAACTCCAAATTGCTTGTACAGCCTCTTGATAGGTTTCATCTCAAATAAACTCAATCTATTTCGATCCAATAGATAATCAATTTATATTTACTCGATGTTAAATATGGGCTAAAAATAACGTTGCTTAACCTCTTCATCAAAAGCGCATTCAAAAAATAGCTCCACAGCTTCTATGAGATTGCCTTTGGCTTCTTCAATATCTGAACCCTGGCTGGCAATATCTAATTCAGGGCACAACGACACATAAATATCGTCTTCTTTATGAATAATGGCAGTGAGTTGTTTATAGCCCATAGAAATTTCTCGTTAATGGCAAAAACACGAACCAATTTGTATCGGCGGGCATTTCACGCTTCCATACGAACAAAAAACGCAACAATCACCCTGCTTGGGTTTTAACAACGCTTTACAGCCCAAACATTCGTAAAAAAACAAACAAAAATCAATCGGCATTATTTCTGCCTTCTGAAAACCACAAAATGGGCAAGTAATAATCGATTCCAATATTATGTTTTTAGTTGAACAGGCTACCCTGCCGCTACGATTGATAAAATAATGCCATATTGCCGAGATACCTAAACCCAGCAAACTGGGGTAAATAATATTGGCTGAATAGTAAAAGTTATAACCTATAAAAATACCGGCAGCACTGACAAGGCTTAACAATAAAAGCCAGTGATTATCATGCTTAGAATAAGCTTTAACATGGCCTACTAATACCAAAATAACAAAACCTTGCAGAACATAATTAAGGTATTCCTGATAAGGCAAGAAAATGCTTAAGCCAAGAGCCGCACTAGTTGTCGCCAACAAAGGCAAACAACACGGTGCGGCTGTCGCTAACGCCATTAAAAATGTGCCGACTGTGCCAAATTTTTCTAATGGGATTTTCATGAAAATTTACCTGTATAATTTAAATTTAAGTTACAAACTATCCTACACTGCCTTCCAAACTCAACCCCAACAACGCCTGCGCCTCTACCGCAAACTCCATCGGCAATTCCTTAAACACGGCTTTACAGAAGCCATTGACTATCATCGACACAGCATCTTCTGCCGACAACCCACGTTGCTGACAAAAGAACAACTGATCTTCACTGATTTTAGAGGTAGTCGCTTCATGTTCAACCTGCGCCGAAGGCTGCTTGACTTCGATATACGGAAAGGTATGCGCCCCGCATTTATCGCCGACTAACAAGGAATCGCACTGGGTATAGTTACGGGCATTTTCCGCACTTTTCAATACCTTCACCAAGCCGCGATAGGTGTTTTGCGCCTTACCCGCCGAAATACCTTTCGAAACAATCGTACTACGAGTATTTTTGCCAATGTGGATCATCTTAGTACCCGTATCGGCTTGCTGATAATTATTGGTCAGCGCCACAGAATAGAATTCACCAATCGCATTATCGCCGGTCAAAATACAACTGGGGTATTTCCAGGTAATGGCCGAACCGGTTTCCACCTGCGTCCACGACACCTTGGAATTATCGCCACGGCAATCGGCACGTTTGGTGACAAAATTGTAAATGCCGCCCAAACCGTTCTTATCGCCCGGATACCAGTTTTGCACGGTGGAATATTTAATCGTGGCATCTTTCAGCGCGATCAATTCCACCACCGCCGCATGAAGCTGGTTTTCATCACGCATTGGCGCGGTGCAACCTTCAAGATATGACACATGGCTGCCTTCATCGGCAATAATCAAGGTACGTTCAAATTGTCCGGTGTTGGCGGCATTAATTCTAAAGTACGTCGATAATTCCATCGGACAACGCACACCTTTGGGGATGTACACAAACGAACCGTCGGTAAATACCGCCGCATTCAAGGCTGCAAAGTAGTTATCAGTATGCGGTACAACTGAACCCAGATATTGTTTGATTAAATCGGGATGATCGCGCAAAGCCTCTGAAATCGGGCAAAAAATAACCCCTGCATCTTTCAGCTTGCCCTTAAACGTTGTCGCTACCGATACGCTATCAAACACAGCATCCACCGCGACACCCGCCAAACGTTCCTGTTCATCTAAAGGAATTCCGAGTTTTTTGTACGCTTCCAGAACTTGAGGATCGATTTCATCCAGACTTTTAGGGCCGTCTTCCTTGCGTTTGGGCGCGGAATAATAACTGATGGCCTGATAATCAATCGGATCAAACTTGACGAACGCCCATTCGGGTGACTTCATGGTTTGCCAGTGTCGAAACGCTTTTAACCGATATTCCAGCATAAACTCCGGCTCATTCTTAACTTTGGACAGCTTATGAATCACCGCTTCATCTAAGCCCACGGGAAAGGTATCAGTTTCCAGTTCAGTCACAAAACCCTGTTTGTAACCCTGATTGATCAAATTATTAATTTCTTGCGTACTGGCTGACATACAAAACTCTCTATAAATAACGGGGACAATCAAGACTACTGCAAGATTATCGACCCAGCTCTCGGTATAAACTGGTGACGGGGATATGAAACTCTTCGGGTACAGCAGATCGGGTCATATCGGCTAATGACACCGATTCTAATGCTTTCTGTATGGTCTGATTAATGACGCTCCAGTTACCGCGCATTTCACAACCGGAAGACTGTTCACAGCCTTCGTGGGAAATACTGCACTCGGTTAAGGCAATCGGTCCTTCCATAGCGGCGATAACGGCTGCAACGGTGATACTATCTGGCTCTCTCGCCAGCACATAACCGCCTTTAGCACCGCGTGTGGAGACTAATACGCCGCCATTCAGCAATAGCTTCAAAATTTTGCTGACCGTAGGTAACGCGATCCCCGTTGCGCTAGATATTTCGATTGCTGCATGAATCTCCGCCTTATCTTTTGCCATAGCACTTAACATAACTATTGCGTAGTCTGTTAACTTACTTATTCGTAACATACCCTGCCTCTGATTAATGTGGACTATTTTAGTCCTATTTAAATTCAGGGTAAAGTATTGTTGCAACTTTGCCAACATAATACTGTCTAACCGAAGACACGACATTACCAGACAAGCTGGTATAGTGAGTATAAATACCCCTTTGTCAGCTCTAAGAGCTTAACTAACACCCATGAGTTCCACACAAAAACTATCCGATCTGAATCAGCTTACGTTTGACAATCGCTTTATCCGCGACCTGCCTGCTGATCCAGAAAACGCTAATACGCGCCGCCAGGTGCTTGATGCCTGTTATTCGCGCGTATCGCCTACGCCTGTTATCAAACCACAGCGCGTTGCTTATAGCCGAGAAGTGGCCGAGCTACTGGATTTATCCGATGAAGTGTGTGCATCCGAACATTTTGCACACGTATTTACCGGCAACCAACTCGCCGAGGGTATGGAGTCTTACGCCACCTGCTACGGTGGCCACCAGTTTGGTAATTGGGCAGGGCAATTGGGCGATGGCCGTGCCATTAATTTAGGAGAAATCATTAATCAACGTGGTGAACGTTGGGCGCTGCAACTCAAAGGCGCTGGCCCTACGCCTTACTCGCGCAACGCCGATGGCTTGGCGGTATTGCGTTCATCGATACGGGAATTTTTATGCAGTGAGGCCATGTACCATCTCGGTGTACCCACTACCCGCGCTTTGAGCCTGATGTTAACCGGTGAATCCGTGGTGCGTGATATGTTCTATAACGGCAATCCACAAGCAGAACTGGGGGCTGTCGTATGCCGTGTTGCGCCATCGTTTACCCGCTTTGGCCATTTTCAGATATGCACAGCCCGAAATGACTTTGCCTTGTTAAAACAACTGGCCGATTACACCATCCGTACCGACTTCCCACATTTGGATGCTAACGCACCGGACGTTTATAGCCAGTGGTTTAGCGAAGTTTGCCGCAGAACCGCCGAGATGATCGTACATTGGCAGCGCGTTGGCTTTGTACACGGGGTGATGAACACCGACAATATGTCCATATTAGGGCTGACCATAGATTACGGCCCTTATGGTTGGCTGGAAAATTATGATCCCAACTGGACACCTAACACCACCGATGCCAAAGATCATCGATACCGATACGGCCATCAACCGCAAATTGCTTTCTGGAATCTTACCCAACTGGCCAACGCAATTTATCCGTTAATCGAAGCTACAAAACCGCTACAAGACGCATTAAACGGTTACGTCGAAGTATTTGAACAGGGCTGGCAGGCTATGATGGCTAGTAAACTGGGGCTTGCAAGTTACCAAGCCGAAACAGACGATGATCTTAGTGCTGATTTACTCAAGCTTTTAGAATACGCTGAAACCGATATGACGTTATTTTTTCGCCACCTGGCTCGCATCAAAACCGATGCAGCATCTTTGGACAAAACCGACGATGAATTGTTAATGCCGCTCCTCCCAAGCTACTATGTGCCTGAACAATTAACCCACGCTTACACAACGCAGATGGGCGCATGGCTGCGTCGCTATATACAGCGTGTGCAAAATAATCCATATAACGATGACGCACGTAGATTAGCCATGAATGCCGTCAACCCAAAATATGTGCTACGAAATTACTTGGCACAATTGGCTATCGACAAGGCTGAACAAGGTGATTTTTCGGTGGTTGAGGCGTTATTAGAGCTACTGCGCCACCCTTATGATGAGCAGCCTGATAATGAAACTTATGCCGCTAAACGTCCTGATTGGGCACGGCAACGGGCGGGATGTTCGATGCTGTCGTGTAGTTCTTGAGTTACTAAACTGTCCATCTTTAATTGAGCATGGATAACTGATCTAAAGCTCACTACAGAAAACCCTATTTTCCGGTATAATTCGCCTTATTTTTAACTCAAGGTAGTCGCGTGTTATGTCAGAAATCAATAAAGTAGTCCTGGCTTATTCTGGAGGTCTGGATACCTCCGTTATTCTTAAATGGCTGCAAGATGTGTATCAGTGTGAAGTCGTCACTTTTACCGCCGACCTGGGTCAGGGCGAAGAAGTAGAACCCGCGCGTGCCAAAGCGCAAGCCATGGGCATTAAAGAAATATACATTGACGACTTACGCGAAGAATTCGCCCGTGATTTCGTATTTCCGATGTTTCGCGCCAACACCGTTTACGAAGGCGAATACCTGTTAGGCACTTCAATCGCCCGCCCATTAATCGCCAAGCGCCTGATTGAAATCGCCAACGAAACCGGCGCTAAAGCCATTTCGCACGGCGCAACCGGCAAAGGTAACGACCAAGTGCGTTTCGAGTTGGGTGCTTATGCCTTGCGGCCTGATATTCACGTTATTGCGCCTTGGCGGGAATGGGATTTAACCTCACGCCAAACCCTGCTCGATTACGCTGAAAAACACAGCATTCCCGTAGAAATGAAAAAAGGCAAAACTTCGCCGTATTCTATGGATGCCAATTTGCTGCACATTTCCTACGAAGGCCGTGTGTTGGAAGATCCTTGGACAGAGCCTGAAGAAGACATGTGGCGCTGGACGGTTTCGCCTGAAGCTGCGCCCGATAAAGCCACTTATATAGAACTGACTTATCAACACGGCGACATTATAGCAATCGATGCTGTGCCCTGCTCTCCTGCCACTGTCCTCGAACAATTAAATAAGGTGGGCGGCGCTAATGGCATCGGTCGTCTGGATATTGTTGAAAACCGTTATGTCGGCATGAAGTCACGCGGCTGCTACGAAACGCCCGCCGGTACGATCATGCTAAAAGCCCATCGCGCCATCGAATCTTTAACTTTAGATCGTGAAGTCGCGCATTTAAAAGATGAACTCATGCCACGTTATGCCTCGTTAATCTATAACGGTTACTGGTGGAGTCCTGAACGTGAGATGTTACAAACCATGATCAATGCTTCACAGGTAAATGTGAATGGCAAAGTCCGCATAAAACTCTATAAAGGCAATGTCATTGTCGTAGGCCGCGCATCCAGCACCGACAGTTTGTTTGATGAAAGCATTGCCACCTTTGAAGATGACGGCGGCGCGTACAACCAAAAAGATGCCGAAGGCTTTATTAAATTGAATGCGCTCAGAATGCGAATCGCGGCAGCCAAACGGTTATAGAGCGACAAAAAACGCGCGACAAAACCGATTAAGCTTGTATAATCGGTTTTTTTGATAGCGTCACGTTAAGAATAGTGTTTGCTCAAGCAGGACAACAGCACCTGGTTTTAGGGGGAATAATGGCCGATAGGCGCGATGTAAAGTTTGAAATTATCGAACACAGGGGCGAGCTACAGAAAACATCGGCCCATCATAACCTGGTGAAAGCTAACCGATGGCGCATTACCGCTCTGCTTGTGGCAATGGCTATCGCGGCAATTGTGGGCTTTGCATTTTCGCCTGACGATGGTTTGAAAATGGCCGCTAATTCAACAAAAATCGATACTGCTGTAGCCAATCCTGCGTTATCTGCCGACATCAACGATCTGAAAGGCCAGTTTGTCGGTTTAATCAGCGGCTCAATTGAAAGCAAACTCAAAACACTGGAAGATAATATCCGTGTTGGCGCTGTCACCAATTCCCTGGGCACAATACAGGATTTGAAAAATGACGTTAAAGTGCTACGTGCCTATTCAAATCCTGGCGCACCGGAAAATACCAGCGTTTCCAATGCCCAGCTGATGCAGGAAGTGTCTCATTTAAGAAACCTGATCTATCTCACCCTCACTTCGTGTGGCCTGATGGTTGCGGCTATGGCCGGTGTCTGGATCAAAAATCGCAAACGACTGCCTTTTAAAGAACAAGAAGTCATCACCCGCTATTTGGGCAAGCACTGACACTGCTATTGGTTATATTGCTTAAACAAAAAAGCCGCTCTAGTTTTATAACTAGAGCGGCTTTGTTCAATACAGACTTACGCCTTATTACTTGCTGCTTATATAAGCAAATAACGCATCCAGAGCTTGCACTTCGCCGTAACCGGCTTTGGTCACTGCGGCATTTTTCATAATTTCGTCAATGGCCTTAGGCATACCGCCTTTGCCATTCTTGACCATTTCTTCAAATCCCGCTCTAGTCAAAGTGCCTGCTTTAATATTTGCAGTTAACTGTGGGTTTGACGCGATGTCATGGCAAGTGCCACAACCACGGCCAAAAGCGCGGTCATAAATTTTCTTTCCGATTTCAAGTTGTTCGTCAGCAGCAACCTGACCACTTAATGCAATTAATACTACACCTGCCAATACGCCTAATGATTTCTTCATATCAACCTCTCTTATAGTTAAAAAATTACTGCGTTGTCACAGTTCAGTTAAAAGTCAAACCCACAAAGGATATGGAATTTGACAAAATAATTCAATCGTTTTGTTGCTGCCAACCGCTATTTTCTTATTTGGCAATATTATCATCTAGCTTACATGAACAGTTGCTGAATTTTTCCTGATATTTTTAGCAGGCTTTTATCGCAGCAATCAATCATTTTGCACAGATTGCCCACTGGAAAACCAGGCCAACTGGTTATGCAGTGTCACCACCGTGCCTATTATAATTAAAGTTGGCGCTTTAATGTGCTGATTGGCAATCAAAGCAGAAATTGTTGCCAGCGTACCGGTAATGACTTTCTGATTAATCGTAGTCCCTTGCTGTATTAATGCAATGGGCAAATCTTCTGGACTCCCATGTGCCATCAAAGCCTGACAGATTTTATCCAAGCCCACCGAACCCATGTAAATCACCACAGTCTGGTTGGGTGCGGCCAATTGCGTCCAATTTAAGTTAACAGAATCATCCTTTAAATGCCCAGTCACGAAAGTACAGGATTGCGCGTGATCCCGGTGGGTGAGTGGAATACCGGCATAACTCGCACAGCCAGAAGCGGCGGTAATGCCTGGCACCACCTGAAAATGAATACCTTGCTGCATCAAGGTTTCTATCTCTTCACCGCCACGGCCAAAAATAAAAGGATCGCCACCTTTTACCCGTGCCACACGTTTGCCCTGTCTGGCTAAATTCGCCAGCAATTCATTAATGGATTCTTGCGGCAGTGCATGGTTTTGCCGCTGCTTGCCCACATAAATTTTTTCAGAATCCCGACGCGCCAAATCCAGTATTTCTAGCGACACCAAGCGATCATACACGACCACATCGGCTTGCTGCATTAAACGTAATGCACGAAAAGTTAGTAAATCAGCCGCCCCAGGGCCTGCACCAATTAGATACACCTCGCCACACGGTGTGCTGTCTTGGTTATCGGCCAGCAATTTTTGCAGTTGCGACTCAGCCGCTTTTTGATTACCGGCAAAAACCAGTTCAGCCACAGAACCTTGAAATACACGTTCCCAAAAAACGCGCCGTTGCTGAGGTTGCTTAATCTGTTGTTTAACAGGATTGCGAAATCTTTCCGCCAAAGCCGCCAATTGTCCATAAGCAGGCGAAATGACGGTTTCCATCTTGGCTCGAAGTAAGCGTGCTAAAACCGGCGCGACACCGCCAGAAGAAATGGCCGCAACTATCGGTGAACGATCAATAATGGCAGGGAAAATAAAGCTGCACAGCTGTGGATTATCAACCACATTGACAAGAATATGTCGCTCATGCGCTGTTTGGGCAACTAACTGATTGGTTGCCAAATCGTCTGTCGCTGAAACCACCAATCGGTAATCATGCACATCTTCAACGTCAAAGGCTTTTTTCAAGACGGTAATCGCCTGTTGTGCTTGCAGGGCAGCAACTGCCGTCCCTATTTCTTGAGCAATGACAGTAATCTGCGCACCAGCCCGTAATAACAAATCGATTTTTCGTGCCGCGATGTCACCCGCACCCACAACAAGACACGATTGGCCGGTAAGTTTGACAAAAATCGGGAAATAATCCATTTTCTGAACATTGGTAGATCGACTGGGGGTGTTATTATAAGTCCCTACAAATGATTAGGAAAACTTACTTTACCCATGATTGAAACTCACCTGAATGTCGATACCAGCGGCTTAATGTGTCCGCTACCTTTATTACGCTTGAAAAAAGCCTTAATGGAAATAAACAGCGGCCATATCGTTAAAGTAATAACTACCGATCCTGCCTCTCATCTGGATTTTGGTGTGTATTGCGATCAAGCTGGCCATCAGATTATCGAATTTATTAAACAGTCTGATTGTGTGATTTTCTATGTTCAGAAAAAGTAAAAACTACTGGTAACATCGCAACAACGGCCATAAATGTCGGATTGCCTATCGGCGAATCCAACTTACAGTGTTTTTTGTTTTTGTTATACTTGCCCCCAGTAGGCACTGCACCATCCTATGTGTCATAAATACAATGAGGATATTCTTATGCAAGCGATCAAACAAGAAGCCCTAAACACTATCGCCCGATTACCAGAGGATACGGACATGGAAGAAATCATCTATCGGCTCTATGTATTGGAAAATATCCGCCGTGGGCAACAGGATGTTACTCAAGGTAAAATCCAATCCGTCGAAACAGTACTTGGAGAAATCCAAACATGGTGAAATGGACGAACCATGCCTTGAAGCAGCTTCGCCATATTCACGATTATATCGCCCAGGATTCCCCGCTTTATGCTAAACGGGTCACTGATACCATGGTGCGTAAAACGGTCGGACTTGATGAATTGCCCTACATGGGTCGAAAGGTAGCGGAATTGAATGAAGATCATATCCGCGAATTTTCGCTGTATTCCTATCGGATAATTTACGAGATCAAAAATAACCATGTCGAAATTTTGGCAGTGATCCATAAACGCCGAGATTTACAGGCCGAAGAAATTTTCGGAGAAGTCCTGTAGTGGACAACGCTTTTCTGATCACCATTAAACATCACAGTTGCAAAGCGTAGGCAAAAAACCTGCTCGCCCTACTCCAAATCCCACACATTAAAGACATCACCCATAAAATACACTTGACAAATACAGTGCATTGCGATTTATATCTATCGGCGTGTTGTATTTTATACAGCACGGCACTTAGTCAATAACACATAATTATAAAAGAGAGGTATTGCTATGGATATTGTTACAACAAAACTGGGGCTGGAAATGCTGTTGCGCTGGGGGCATTTTTTAGGTGGTATCACCTGGATCGGCTTGCTCTACTACTTTAACCTGGTACAAACCGAATATTTTAAAGAAGCCACGGGCGATGCCAAGTCCGATGCCATCCAAAAACTGGTACCGCGTGCCTTGTGGTGGTTCCGTTGGGGGGCGATGTTTACTTTAATTACAGGCCTGGGTATTTTCGCGGTAAAAGGCGGCGGCATGTCGGTTGATATTTACGTCGGTGCGCTACTGGGCGTATTTATGTTTATTAACGTCTGGCTTATTATTTGGCCTAATCAAAAAATAGTGATTGCCTCTGCAACACAAGTTGCCAGCGGCGGTGCAGCTTTACCAGAAGCAGCGAATGCCTTGGCAACAGCAGGGCTGGCATCAAGAACCAATTTTTTGTTTTCAGTGCCCATGCTGTTTTTTATGGGTGCTTCATCACACTACCCACACCCCTTTCATCTATTGGCATTCATTCTTGCGGTAGTGGTTATTCTGGCTTTGGAATATAACGGCGCTTACCCTATGATTAAAAACCACAGCCTGGTGCAAAAATTACCCGCTGCCGGGAAAATCGGCCCTTGCGCCAGCATAAAAGGCGTTATTCACTGCGGCCTGGGCTTAACCGTAGTGCTGTTCCTGATTTTAGACTTACTGTAATTTCACCTTAAAAATAGCCGTCATGAAGACGGCTATTTTCTGGCCTGTTTAACTTTTGTTACAGCCCTTAGGAATCATCCAGGACTGTGTCAGCTTATCCTGTTTAGCATAATCTGCAACGGGGAGTTTCTCGCCCGTTAAGCGCTCTATTTCTTCGACACTGACCAGATAATCGTCCAGATTTTTCTTGGTAGCCTCTTGTGTGTTAGGCACTATCCACGCGATAGCCTGTTCATCTTGCCCCACGCCACGAACCACCACTTTCCAAAACGCATCAGGCGTTGTTACTCCATGCGATTGCACAAAATAATCATCGGCGGGATTTTTACCCCAAATCACACCGCCAATCACCAGCAACTCATCAATGTCGCGGTAGCATTCGATAATTTCTTCGGTCAGCAACCATGCGCCACGATTCATATTGGCCGCTTGCGGCAAAATATTGGTCATGGTGTTTGAGGCTTTAATGGCCGCCGCTGAAAAGTCCAAATGATTGGCCGGTACTTGGTGACCACGGTCATAGTTATGGCCATACGCTTTGGCGGTTTTTTGCTGACATTCTTTCGGCACATTCGGATCGAGAAAAAACTTGTCATTCCGTGGTGCTTTACCTGTGTCGCGCTGTGCGTTGTATTGAAACTTAACCGCACCATGTCGGCTACAATCCAGCCAAATCGTAAAGCCTTCGTAATTTAATTTGATTAATTTGCCAGCCTTGGCGGGATTAGTACGAAACTCGGAGGGATAAGGTAAAGGAACTTGGGGTGTTTGTGGTAACTGCGAACACGAGGTCACCACCAGAACAATAAAGCTTAAAACAAGATAATACATAGACAGCTAGTCCATAGATGAAAAAGCTGTGAATGTACACTAAATATCAAGACAGTAAAATTTAATTTACAACCTCAGCCATAACGATTTACAAGCGTTTCTTACAATTCTGATGTTCGATCCACTTCATGCGAGCTAGCTTGTTTACTGTCTTGATTGATGCTGCCTGTGCATTCTTTCTAGCGCTTGGCGTTTTTTGTAATCAGAACCTGTCGAGGCAATCGCCCTTTTTCCCTGCGTTGCACTATTTGTAGAATTAGAGATCTTTTTTATCGAGGCATCTGCCCAAAAAGTTCCGATTGTGTCAGTAGTGTCGAATGCGGCAGTGTAACGGGCAAAACGGGGGCTGCCATTTACGAAATGATATCCATCCAAAAAATACAATCCATCCGAAAGTTGGGCAAAGTTATCCGCTCCCAAAACTACAACGCCGTTTTTACAGTAACCGTGCATCGGTCCGCCATATGCATCGGTTCCCGAAATTGTACCGTTACCACCTACATTCTTAATTGCAAACGCGTCAGCGTATGTAGAGATGTCATCTTTGTAAGTTATTTGCCATGTTCCTACCAATTTGGAACAGTTGGCGGCAGCCAGAGCAACATTACTGGTTAGCAACAATGCCGCCATTCCCATGCCTGCATACATAAACTTGGTTTTCTTGAAGAAAGTTTTCATCTTTATCTCCTATCGCTTAGCGATTTTTGAGTTTACTATGATCAGTGCATCTGCTTAATTCTTTCAGATTTAGCGCACCTTATTTACAACAAAAACCAATCCAAACCGTCAGCCACATACATTTCAGAAATGCTTTTTGTTGTAAAATATTATTAACTTAAGTAAAGATGAATGCTATAGGATGGTGGTGAACTACCGGTTTCTTGATGTGAAATGCTGGTTTTCTGGGGTAAAAGCGGGTGGGTTATTATTAAAATGAGGATGCCACGCAGTGTTTGTTGCCTAGTTTTATAGGCTGCTACACTGCAAGTGCTATCCACAACAGGATTTGCCCAATCTTAAGGCATCTCTGAATACTGTAAAAAATGTAGAACCAATCGCTAACTCTGTCGGATCATCTCGGAACGTTATCAGGTGTGCATCAAATCTTGAAGAATCTATTTTATAGCCGCTCACGTATTTTAGATGGACGATGGTATTTTTACTGATTTGCACAAAGCAAGGCAATTGAAAATCCAGCCATTGATTGAGCCTGAGGGTCACATAATCCAGAACTTCGCCATTCACCAAATAAACTTTGACTGTATTAATACCTTGGTTCGATTGCACATATTTTATTTCTTTGGGTACTAAATATCGGGTTATAAATTCTGACTCAACCAAGTTGCCCGTTTTTTTGTTTGTGGCTTTAAAGGTTTTATAGCGTATTTCTATGCTATGCACCGGTGGTGCTGGTGAGAAATACGGGGGAGGAATAATAGGAAAGACTTCTCGTACTTTAGCAATCGCGGCTGCAAGCTTAAGATCGTCAATTGGTTTTTTAGTTATAAACCCGAATGGACGAAATTCAATAGCTTCCTCTGCATTTTCTGGGTAGCCCGTGACAAAAACAATCCAAGGTGCATTGGGCAGTCGGCTGATACGTTTAGCCAGCTCCAAGCCTAGCGTTTTTCCTTTTTCTTCAAAATTAATATCCAAAAATACCCCTTCCGCCTGACCTGATTCAATCATCGGCAGTGCCGATGCCGTATCCTCAAAATCACCGATAACCTCCAGATCAGGATGATAGGTTTTAATTAAATAATTGAGTTCATTACGACTTTGAAGGTTGTCATCCACAATAACAACACGTCTTTTCGGGTTTTCTGTCATAAGCCACTCCGTTTAGGTTGAATTAACTTTGCCACCGTTCCACCATTACTGCCGCGTTCAAAAGTAATTCGGGCATCTTTACCCAAAATCAAATTGAGGCATTGCGCCAATTGGTACAAGGCCACCCCACCACCCTTATTCATTGATGGTATCGGCTCGTTACCTAAGATGGATTTCTGTTCGGGCGAAATTCCCTGGCCATTATCACTGACACTTAAAATCAGGTTTTGCCCTTGTTCTTGTGCGCGAATCTCAAGTTTATAGGGTGGTGAGCGTTTTCTAAAACCATGTTTAAGGGCATTTTCAGCAAACGTCAACAGACAACCTGGTAACACCTGCGTAGAAAATAAACCTTCTGGAATGTCAAACGTAACCTGCAATTTATCGCCCAGACGTAACGATTGGAAATCCAGGTAGCGTTGTAGTTGTGTCAGTTCTTGATACAGGCTAACCGTATTGTATTCGGAAAACTGCCTGGTATCATTACAAAAATCAGCCAACAATACGACATAATCCCTGGCTTTGTCAGGATCGGTACGAATGAAAGTATGTAAATCATTGAGCGTATTATTTAAAAAATGCGGTTCAATCTGCGCTTTTAAGGCACGTAATTCAGCGTTTTGTAGCAATTGTTCCTGACGATCCCGCTCCAAATCTTTAATGACCGACATAAATAACAAACAGCCGATGGCACTAACCATACTCGCTGGAATAACCGTCGCCCATACCAAGCTATGCGCAGATTCGATAGCGGTTAAATGGTACACAATCATCAACTTTATCCACGTCGCTGACAAAGCCACAACCAACACGCCCCAGTAATTTAACGCGCAATGCGGGTAATAGCGTATGACCAATCCTGCTAACACGCCTAATAATGGCGTGGTAATTGCGCTGCTTGATGCCATCATATCGCCTACAAAAAAACGTTCATAACCCGCAATCAAGCCACTTCCTAGCCCGACCCAAGGCCCTGCCGATAAACCCGCTACCAGCACCATCACTTCACGTAAGGAAACACTCGCTCGACCCTCTATCCACTTCATGCTGGAAAGAAACTGTTTGATCTCTAAGTGACCGTCGGCATTCATTTCCCATATCATCCGGCTATGATTACCCAAAATTGCCAATAGTCCAAAAAAAATGCTGGTAATCAGCGCATAACGCCAATGTGTTTGTGAGCCCCGAATGGCTTTCTTTAGCCACTTAATCCGCATTGAAACATGCGCCAGGACTAACACCACGGTAATCCACTGCATAATCTGCGCGGCATTATCCAGCCAGAGTAACAACACTTTAAAGTCAAAAGTGGCCATAACGTTACCCTTATGTAAAAAAGCGAAGTTTATCAAATTATCCTCCATCACACAGTTTGGCTGTTAAAAAACTGAGGTTTGCTGCATTAATCTTGGAATTTACTAACAGCTTATGACAAAGGTTTTGGTGTCGAAGATAATTTGGACACTATCAACTTCGGAAGATAAACCATGCTCCCTGACTATGCAGAACTTCATCGCCGTATTCAAACCTTCAATTTTGACCACGTTAATGGTCAGGTGACATTTACGCAACATTTGGCCAGGGAACATCACTGGACAAAAGACTACGCCGGACGCGTCATCGGTGAATACCGAAAATTCTTGCTGCTGGCAACGGTTGTTGGCCACAAGGTAGTGCCATCAGACCAGGTCGATCAAGCCTGGCATCTGCACCTGCTCAATAGCCGCTCCTATTGGCAAGATTTATGCCCTAAGGTACTGGGCAAAGATTTGCATCATCGACCCAGCCCTGGCGGGAAAATCGAACAAGCAGTGCATTTGCAAGACTATAACCAAACTCTGGACAGCTACGAAAGGATTTTTGGTCAAAAAGCACCGGACAATATTTGGCCTCCAGCAGAGATTCGGTTTGGCCGCGATATAAGCTTCGTCAGGGTTAATTGCCGTGATTATTGGATGATCAAAAAACCTATCATCAACTGGCGATACTTATTTTGTATTGTCACAACAATTAAACATTCATTCGGTGGAGTAGGAAAATGCAAACCATAGAACCAGATTTGGATATTTATGAGCTGGCTTATTTAGCAGACGGAAAATCGCGTGTAGCGCATACTGTTATTGTCAGTTTAGTAGAGAAGGAGTTTTTGCTTTGGGATGTAATACAAAAAAAGTTACTGCGTACGGAGAAGCCTATATATAGCAGGGCAACCGCATATAAATTTTATAGACTGAACAAAACTTTTTCTCTAAAAAGGTCATCTAATCCAGCCATAAAACGTTTTCTTTTAATGCTCAACTTAGACACCTCTTTTTTAAGCAGATTAAGGCTAATTTGACGAATTACGTTGAAACTTTCAGCGCCGTAACCCATGCGAATACGTGAATCATCTTCCCTGAAAATGACATCAAGCACCCAATGCAGTGAATTTTCAACGCCCCAATGGCTACGCACCGCATGACCAAACACTTTCACATCCGTTATAGAATTTATGTAATGTCGCCGAGCAATACTGGTTTTGCCGTTGAGTGTCTGTTCACTTTCAACCATACCAATGCTTTTAATGCCTTTCCAACGCATCGATTTTGGTAATGTAGCAAGGCAAGTTGACAAGTAATGGCGGCGAACTTCAATCCGACCATGCCCAGCATCAACGATTTCCTCGAACTGTATTTTAGCCAGTTCAAAGTCATTGCTTTTTATGGCCACATCAAAATAATCTATAATCGCCTCATGGAGTTGTGGCTGATTATCTTTTACTGCCAACACATAATCTGCTGATTTGTTGATAATTTTTTCGGCTATATCCGTTTGGCAGCCCATGGCATCTATGGTGACAATGCAGCCTTTGATTTCCAACAGATCCAGCAATTTTGGAATTGCGGTAATTTCGTTCGATTTGGC
>NZ_FUKJ01000079.1 GCF_900163745.1 Crenothrix polyspora | reverse complement strand
TCCAGGATGCGTTCATCCGCTTCAGTAGATTCGCAGGGCTGCTGTGGCTCTTCTGACTCGGTATCAGCTTTGTCCCAAGGCAGGTCGCTGCTCGGTGGCCGTGAACTTTTCTTCGATGTTTGTTTCAACCGCTCACGCGCATCTTTTAAGTCATAGTGCAACTTAACGGATAATCGGCGTAGGACATCCTCCGGCAATTCCAGTAATTCTTCTTCGGTTAGTTGCAGCAGGTCGTGGTCGCTTAGTCTCATTAGCAATAATGTACAGCTTTTTTTACCTAGAGTTGGGATTTTTTAAAGTAGGGGTCTGAATTTTTACGTCACCGGCACAAACTAAAGAAGCTGTTTCCATAAACATCCACGCTAAATTTAAGCAGCGCGATTTAATCGACCAGGCCGCCCCACTAAAGTACTCCCCATCCAGGCTAATCTGACTTACCGCACCTCTATTTCCACACGCCGATTACGCGGCTCTGCAACATTATCGGCAGTCGGTACAACGGGATCATTTTCACCGTAGTAACGTACATCCAAGCAATCGCCACTAAGCCCTATGGTTTTTAGCACATTAGCCACAGATTCGGCACGCTTCAGAGAAATCCCCTTATTAGTGCCATTATCACCCACGCGATCACTGTGGCCAATAACACTAATATCACACGATTTTCGTTCCTGTATCGCTTTGAACATCGTCATTAACAGCGGTTTGGAATCAGGCAACAATTCAGCTGAACCTGATTTAAAGTAAATTGAGTAATGCAAAGGTGGCGCTGGCTCATTAGCCAGAGCAGTGCCAAACATATCCTGAATTTTTGTGCTATCCAGCACTTGAACCTGGCTCGGTGCCTTATCAACCGTACCGGCAAAAGTACTTGCGCCAGACTGGCTGAGCAATTGCTCTCCGGCTTTGGTTTTTACCGATACCTTGCCCACTTTACCCGTTGCATCAGGCACCAAAACCACCGTTGTACCGGAACATCCGGCTAACATTAATCCAAAAATCGCAAACAAAACCGTGCTGTTTTTCATTACATCTCCCGGCATTCCTACAGAATGCCCTAAAAGTTAGAGAGTTCTATTTTACTTCGATTAAAACCTTGGTGCCGTGTAACCCCAAGGTAGATGTCGGTGTTATAAATTTGACCGATTCAGGTGAAATCCTGCCAATTGCGCCGGATGTAAATGCGACAGTGCCTTTTGATACTTTTGAGATAAACGATACGTTACGTTCAGCCGGTTTAAACAGAAAATCGACAATCTCAAAACGGGTTTCAGACCCCAGGGACAAAACCGACCCATCCATAAAAATAATCCCCACCGCCGCATCGGACTGGGTAACCAGCGTATCGCCAGGGTACAATTTAACGCCAACATCAACAGTGGATTCTGTTCCGCTATGCAATACAGTCGCTAGCGGCTGATAAGTTTTCACTATGCCAATGTAATTTTCATCAGCAAAAGCAGGCAACTGAACGGTAGCGACAACTCCAAGAAAAATCGCGATTATGTGCTTTTTGACAGAAAATGGAAAAATTTTGGACATCTCAATCACACCTTAAGATTTTAAAACGTTATCGGTATTTATACAGCGTTTTCATATGTGGTGAATAACGTTAATTTTTACGGCGGAGTACAAACCTAGGTTTGCACTCCATTGAATATAACTAACCGTTACTGAAAACGCTGTAGTTGTATAGTATTCATTTCCTGCCTTTGAAAAATGAGGGGAAATAATTAACATTGATAAACCTTACAAGCAAATCTGAGCTGGCTTTAACCTAACCTTTCACTGGCCTTTTATCCAGTTTTCTCTGTAAGGTACGCCGATGCATATTCAATGCTCTGGCTGTCGCGGCTATATTACCGTCGTGTTGCATTAGCACTTTTTGCAAATGTTCCCATTCCAAGCGCTTTACTGAGAAAGGCTGCTCACTCAGCAGCACAGATGAATCACCTACGTTTTTGTACAAGGCATTAATAATTTCTTCGGTGTTGGCGGGTTTGGTTAAATAATGTGTTGCTCCGAGTTTTATAGCTTCAACCGCTGTCGCAATACTGGCAAAACCCGTCAGCATCACACACACGGTTTTTTCATCTAGCGAAATCAGTTTTTTTACCAACTCCAGGCCAGATTCATGACCAATGCGTAAATCAATCACCGCATATTCAGGTAAATTTTGTTCGGCCAAAAGAATACCATTTTTTACATCATTGGCAACCAATACTTCATAATGTCTTTTTTCCAATGCACTTTTTAACACACTGCAAAAAGTTTCATCATCATCCACCAGCAAAAGACGCGGCCTATCCAATTCATGCTCTATCATCATTATCCTCTGTCTCTAAAAGTGGCAGTGTAATTTCCACACACGCACCACCGGAATCCAGGTTACCAAAATTAATTTGGCCACCTAAGCGCTTAATGGTCGAGTATGTTAAAAATAAGCCAACACCCAAGCCACGTTTCTGGCTGATAACGGGGGTTTTTCCGGCAAATTCAACCAATTCCGGCGGCATTCCTGGGCCAAAATCACGAATTTTAAGATGAATGTGCTGCATATCCCAAGCCGCATGAAATTCTAAACCTTGCTCAGGATTCGTTGCCTCGGCCGCATTGTTTAACACATTAATGATGGCATGAGTCAGTGTTCTTTCGGCGATGATGCTGGCCTCACTGGCGATATCAGGACTAATAAAAAGGCTGAGTTTTGTACCTGCTTTATGGGTACGCCACTGTTCCAGTACGCCGTCAATATACTCGATCACCGACATAATTCGGCCAGATTCGGCACGCATTTCACCTGCCGAAGCTGACATCAGCGATAACGCCTGTTTACAGCGACTGATCTGTTGCTGCACGATAATAATTTTTTCATGTAAATCAGGAAACCGGTGCATCGGAAAATCCTGTTCCAGTTCATGCGCAACAATGGCTATAGTGCCCAAAGGCGTACCCATATCATGCGCTGCACTGGCTGCCAATGTACCCAAAGCGACTATTTTTTCATCTCTTAAGGCATTTTCCCGTGCTTCCGCCAAGCTTCTCTCTTGATTTTTGAGGGTTCTAGCCAGCTCGACGACAAAAAATGCGACCAAACCCGCACTGAACACAAAACCCGACCACATGCCAAACATGTGTAGATTGAAGTATTCATGATCATGCAGCTCATGGGTCATTTGCAGTTCCACAAAATGCTCCATATCGGGATGTAACATGTCGGGATTAATCATGTGCGGCTCTATCGAAGGCAGTGGCACATAAAACGCGATCAGCATGGTGTACATAGATGAGGTCAAGATCACCATATACCAGGCATACTCTTGCGGTAACATAATGGCGGTAATAATCAGCGGCAATAAAAACACCCAGGTAATGGGGTTTGAAGCGCCACCGGTCAGATACAGCAAGGAGGTAATCGCAAAAACATCGATAGAGATGTGCGCAAAAATCTCTATATCGGTCACCGGCTTTGCCGACTGTATACGCATGGATGTATACACATTGACGACAATAATCGACACCATAACCAGCCACAATTGTTGCTCAGGTATGCGAATATTAAGACCGTAAATGCACAAAATAATCAAAATGGCTTCGCTGAGTATCATCAAGTTCCTGAGAATAAACAGCCATTTTAAATTTTTACGAACAACATCTTCCGATAAGTCTGAAACGTGTGAAAGCATAAAATAGTAGTTAGCAACAGAACAATGAAAAATTGGGCACAACAGGCCAAACGCCATGACAAAAGCTAGCTGTTGCTAACAGAAGGCAACGCCTAAACCGCCCAAACCACAATAGCCTTGCGGATTTTTGGCCAGATATTGCTGATGATAATCTTCTGCATAGTAAAACAGGCTGGCCGGCATAATTTCGGTGGTGATTTCGCCAAAACCAGCTTCTGTTAAGCACTGTTGATACTGCGCTTTTGAGTTGCTCGCCGCATCAAATTGTTCTTGGCTATAAGTGTAAATACCGGATCGGTATTGTGTGCCAACATCGTTGCCTTGTCCCATACCTTGCGTGGGATTATGCGCCTGCCAAAATAACGCCAACAATTGCTGGTAGGTAATTAAAGCGGGATCATAATTAACCAATACTACTTCATTATGCCCTGTTAATCCGGTACAAAGCTCATCATAGGTCGGATTAGGCGTAAACCCGGCGCTATAGCCAACCGCTGTACTGAACACATCTGGGCATTGCCAAAATTTGCGCTCAGCGCCCCAAAAACAACCTAAACCAAAGAGTGCTTGCTGGATAGACTTAGGAAAAGGTGCGGCGATCGGATTACCGTTTACAACATGCCGATTAGTGATGACCATAGGCACATCTCGCCCTGGTAAGGCGTTATCTTGTAAGGGCATGACGGTTTTTTTTGTCGAAAAAATCATATTTTTTAGAGCCATTAACACTGTGTTAAGCTAAAGGTTACTATGATTCCCATCCATAATCAAAGCATGAAACTTTTCATCGGAGCAGCATGACCCAACAAGACTTTTTACACCGATTTTTAATTGAAGAACGGGGTATTCGCGGCGAATGGATTCAACTGACTGACAGCTGGCAGGCCATTAAACAAAATCAACACGGCCCTGAACCTGTACAGGAAGTGCTAGGCCAGGCTCTGGCCGCCGTTGCCATGTTATCGGCGACCATTAAATTTGAAGGCTCGTTGATTTTACAAGCCCAGGGCGATGGCGCGATTAAAACATTGGTGGCTCAGGCTACGCATGATCGAAAAATAAGAGGACTGACAAGAAGCGAAGCTGTCGTCCCCACAGGCTCACTGCAGGACATGTTCGGCTCAGGCAATCTGGTGCTGACCATAAAGCCTGAACATGCCGAGCCTTATCAGGGCATTATTGCGCTGCAAGGACAAAATCTGGCAACGGCGCTAGAGGGTTATTTTAGCCAGTCCGAACAGCTCAAAACCCGTCTATGGTTATTTGCCAATGACACTCAGGCCGTAGGATTTTTATTGCAGGAATTGCCCGGCAACACCGATTCCAGCCATTGGGAGCATATCGAAATACTGGCCAGCACCATCAAGGAACAAGAACTAATGACGCTGGATTGCCAACAAATCTTGTATCGTTTGTTTCATGAAGAAAATATACGGCTGTTTGATGCAGAACCGGTCAGTTTTGAGTGCGTTTGTTCCAGGGCTAAAATCGAAAGGACGCTGAAGAGCCTTGGACAGGATGAACTGCATGAGATTTTGCACGAGCGCGGCAATATCGAAGTCGGCTGTGAATTCTGCAACAGCCACTATCAATTTGACCCGATAGACATTGCACGGCTGTTTGCTACGCAGGACTTTGCACAATCCTCCACAACACGGCACTAAGGTATTATCGACATGACATCTCCTATCCATCGTAGCTTACGTTTTATCTGCCTGGTGTTAGTCGCATGTTCTTTATCAGCGTGTGTTTACTGGATGCGTGCCTATCAGGTTTATTTGCAAATGAGCGAGTTCGACCGCTACTTTGATGTCGTGGTTAGCGAAGATTTCAGCTTGCAATTTAAAAAGCCGATTATGCTCAGCGAAGATTTTGTATCGTTGTCCAGACTTCATGCCAGCGAAGAAACTACCCTAACCGATGGTAAAAAATGGCGCTACTGGTTTCGCAAAGTCAACGGCTATAAAAAACCCGTCAGCCCTGAAGTCAAATTTTACTCAGAGTTAATATTCAATAAAGAAAACAAATTGACCACCTGGACGTTTTCATCGTTGTTTTTACAGATAGCGCCACCGAAATTTCTGGAAGCGTCTTTGCGTTCCTTAGGCGGCGCTGACATCAACAAAGCTGAAATGCAATTGCAAGGTAATAGCGCTGCGGTAGAAAAAATTGCCGACGCTTTGCCCAAAAAAGACACTGTCATTGCACAGCTAGGCAAACCGTTTGAAATCAAACGGGACAAAAACCAGGAAATTTACACCTATCTGTTTTTACTGGACACGCCCCATATCGATAAAGGCTATGAAGATCGGGCATTAAGCGAAGTCAAACTGTCCTTTGATAAAAAAAGCCAGGAGCTGGTGAGAATGGCGGGACGGTTTGCCGGGCTTAAAATATCAATTAATTACCGCAAGTTTCAGGACACTCCAGCCAAATAACCCATCTTGATTACGTTAAGAGTGATTTATGTCCGAACATCCTGTCGTCATGCAATGCACCGCTTTTTGTCTCGCACAAAGCTTTGACATTGGCGCATTAGCAAAATCAATTTCTGAAACCACGTTGATACGCATTATTAAAGGCGCATTAATGATTGAGGACACACATGCCTGGTCGGTGGTGTTTTCTTATGGCGCTGTCGTACACTGGAATGTCAGCGCAGAACAGCAAGCAAAACTGCATCACACACTGCTTAATCATGCTGAAAACCCGCTGACCACACTGGAAGAAGATAACTTTACTTTCGAACTGGAGTGTTCCAGCACACGGATTGTTGAAGACCACATCGAGGTCGAAGCGTCCGATCCTATTGTGCTGTTTTCTTTATCGCAAGGCATGGCGCAATCCATAAAACTGGCTTCCTTCGAAACCAATGCCATCACGACCATCAATAATACAAATTACATTCCCAAATCACTGGCGGAAAAAGGCAAAATCAACCTCAATCGCCATAAAATTGCCCAAATTCGTGGCCAATTGTTTATAACCAAAAGCGACATTATTCTCAATTATGACTTGCTCGACACACCGGAATTCTTTTGGGAATACCCAGAATACGAAAACTATTACAGTATCATGGCAAAATATCTGGAAATAGAACCGCGCACCCGCGTGTTATCGAAAAAACTGGAAACCATACACGAATTGTTTGAAATGCTGGCTGACGAACAAAAACACCGCCATTCTTCCATACTGGAATTAATTGTTATCGGCTTGATTGCTTTCGAAATTGCGATGACTTTGGTGGACAAGGTATTTTAGGTAACTGATGTTAGCCCGATGATGAGTAAGTTTTTGTCCACGAAAACACGAATTAAAAGCGCCTACTTTTGGTTTTCGTGGACTAGGATGCCATTATTTTTCAGGCAAATCATGAATAATCTTATCGGCTTTTGGTAACCAATCTGCCAAATAAGCATTAATATATTTTGCCGTACCCATAACAACATCCGTCTCATCTACAGGCCAGCGCCAGCGGACTGTATTTCTTGCTTTAGCACCGCCTTTATTTGATTCATCGATATAAATCTTAAAGCGATTTACCATTTTGGCTTGGCTGAATTCGGTAACCCGCAATGTCTTCCAGCGTGCTTTTAACTTTTTGTTAAAACCGGCAGCAGGAAGCCTTGTCAATCGCCTGATAAGATTATTGGTATCCGGCTCAAAGGCAAACCAGTTAACCCCGAAAGAGCCGTCATGATCCCAGGACAGCATATAAAATTTGCCCGAACCGCTTCTGGCAAGATTAAAGTTATGCCTTATATTGTCCTCGGCATGAGACACTAAAACCAGCGCCCACCAGTCAACCACGCTGTCAAGATCAATCCGCTTGGCGATACCTGTAGCAAATACCTTATCATTGGACTTGGCTACGAAGTCAGCAAATTCAACTAATGGCTCAAATCTTTTAACGTCTTTTGGTTTGGGATACACCTGCACAAAATTATTTTTAACAGAGGCTGAATCAAAAAAAACTTCATTATCAATATTTGCCTTATACAACGCACTGCCATTTTCTGGATTTTTGAAATTAACCTTTCCCCACTGTGGCGTACCGTTAACGTCGACAGGTACACTAATTTTTTTCAAGTCGTACATCTTACGCCCTGGCTTTTCATTTAAAACATAAACACCATCATAAATACCATTTTTGATCACCTCGGTCAGATGACCTCTGAGCGATGCCTGGCCATGAGCAACACCGAACTTGTCCCTATAAGCACCAGGACGGATAGCACGAAAAATATCCTGGCTTACCAAATTACGATGAAAAGTGCTGTCGGCATCATGCACACCATCCAGAATCCAGTCGCTGTCCTTGTTCAAGTCTAATAATTTGACACCATCTCCTTTCGTCCAGTCTGTTGCTTTAGCGATTTCTACATCCAGTGATTTTTTCTCCAACGTTTGCGAAATTTCGCTACCCCGAAATTCAATACCCATTTTTCGGATACCGGTATCTTGCTTAAATTGTCCACTCAATAATCGAAAAGTACTTGGTGACTTTGGCTCATCTACAATTCGCGCCGCAATAAACTGTATGACAGGAAGATTGGTAAACAGTATCGTGTAGGTATCCAGCAATGCGCCATTTTGATAACGTTGTACAGGAATCTTCGCCCCGTATTTGATGCCTTTAAAACCAAAGCGACCACCATTTTTAATGGTGCTGCCTTTGATGACAAACTTATAACCCGCACTGGCGTATTTATAACTCAATATTACCGCATAATCGGCGGACTTCTCAAAACCATTACCCAGTGCAACAAACAACATTTTATGCGCCGATTCGACACCCACGCCAATACCATTTAATTTCAAATCATGCTGTAGCCATTTTATCGCTGGCGCTGATTTTACTTGCGCCGTATTTGCCGATTGTTTATCAGCCGCTACCGCAAAACCCTCAAATGCAGTTAAGAGCACGAGAACCACAGTTAGCTTTAATGACAATCCAAATTTATCCATCATGCAATACCCATTAAAGTTCGATGACTTATACTAAAAACAGAACACACCACTACTTTTCAGGCAGATCACTAACCATCTTATCTGCTTGTGGCAACCAATCCGTTAAATAACTATTAATATATTTCGCCGTACCCATGTATTCATCGCTCTTGCTTACAGGCCAGCGTGCCGTATCTCTTGCCCGGGCACCGCCTTTATCCGATTCGTTAATATATGTTTTAAAGCGGGTTACCATTTTGCCCTGACTAAGCTCAGTAACCCGTAATGCTTTCCAACGCGCTTTTAATCTGGTATTAAAGCCGGTAGCTGGAAGCTTCATCAGTCTTTTGATGAGATTATTTGTATCCGGTTCAAAGGCAAACCATTTTACTCCGAAAGAACCATTATGATCCCAGGGCAGCATATAAAACTTACCTGAACCACTTTTGGCAAGCCAAAAATTATGCTTTATATTATCCTCAGCATGTGATGCTAACACTAGCGACCACCAGTCCACCACACTGCCAAGATCAATCCACTTGGCAATGTCGGCAGTAAACGCCTGATCACTTGAAGTGGCTACGAAGCTGGCAAACTCAAGCAGCGGCTCCCATCTTGCAACATCCTTTAACTTAGGGTAAGTCTGATCAAAATTTAGCTTGGCAGATGCCGAATCATAAAAAACATCATCAAAAGCCCACGCCTTATAAAGCGCACTGCCATTTTCAGGATTATTAAAATCTACTTGACCCCACTGTGGAACGCCCCTGGCATCAATAGGCGCAGTGATCTTTTGTAAGTCATACATTTTACGATTAGGCTTTTCACTTAAAAGATAAACACCCATGTAAGCACCATTCTTAATAATCTCTGTAAGATGACCTCTAAGGGAGGACTGACCACGGGCAACACCCTGTTTATCAATATAGGCTCCAGGACGTATAGCCCGGAAAATATCATAGCTCACCTGATTCCGAAAAAAAGAGGTGTCGACATAAACCGCATCCAAAATCCAGTCGTTGTCCTTGTTCAAATCCAATAGTTTTATATCCGATGTTTGTGTCCAATCTGTTGCCTTGCCAATTTGTACACCAAAAGATTTTTTAATATAATCTTGCGTCGAAGCACCACGAAACTCAATTCCCATGTTCAGCACGCCAGTATCTTGATTAAACCGTCGACTCATCAAGCGAAAAGTACCCTGCGATTTTGGCTCATCAACAATGCGTGGCGCATTCAGCTGCAAGACAGGCAGGTTAGTGAAAATCAAGGTATAAATATCCACCAAGACACCATTGTGATAACGTCGCAACGGAATTTTAGCGCCATATTTAATACCCTTAAAGCGAAAGCGACTGCCATTACCAAGGGTGATACCATTAATGGCAAACTTATAGCCCGCATCGGCGTATTTATAATTAAACGTTACATCATAGTTGGCAGGGTTATCAAAACCGTTACCCAGCGAGACAAACACGTTTTTATGCGTCCATTCAATACCAACACCAACACTATTTAATTTCAAATCATGTTGTAGCCATTTTATAGATGTAGGTGGTGGCTGCATTGCTTTTTTCAGTGGTTTATCGGCACCTATAGCAAGACTCGCAGATAACATTATCTGGGCATATAACAGAAACCTGAGTATTACTGGCAATCTAAATTTATTTTTCATGTAATTCCATTTTAAATTCAGAATCTTACAAACATCCCTAATCCCTAATATCATCTCATTAGTTTCAGATAGCTTATAATCAATGAGCGCAGGACACAAACGTTTAATTGGTCTGTAATACGTTTGAAACTATAAGCAGGGAAAGTAAACCTATCATTGAATAAATGCCTTGATTTGACAATCCGTATAAACACCTATATTGACTGGCTTCTTCAATAGGGGCAGAAATACTGTGCCTGTAGATCGTTAATGCCATTTTGATTACTATCAAAAGTATCTCAGTTTTAAGTGATAGTCCAAACGTTTACATGGTGTTTGCAAAAACTATCAGCATCACAAAAAAGTGGCTGTAGTAGAATCAAGGCCGTTTTTTTAAAACCCAGCCCCGTTTAACATATCAGAGCCTTATGAAAAAAAAATCCGCTGATAACCCTGTCAATAGCCTAGCACCACCGACAATCACTTTTTTAAGTGCCTGTCTTTTTTGGCTTAAATTGGGTTTCATCAGTTTTGGTGGCCCAGCGGGACAAATTGCTGTTATGCACCAGGAGCTGGTAGAACGTAAACGCTGGATTTCTGAGCGGCGATTTTTACATGCGCTCAATTACTGCATGTTACTGCCAGGGCCTGAAGCGCAGCAATTGGCAACCTATCTGGGTTGGCTGATGCACCGCACCTGGGGCGGCATTATTGCGGGACTATTTTTTATTTTGCCATCGTTATTTTTGTTAATATTTTTAAGCTGGTTATATATACGCTTTGGCCATATTGCTGAGGTTGCCGCTGTACTGTACGGCATCAAGCCTGCTGTGACTGCAATTGTATTGTTTGCAGCACATCGCATCAGTACACGCGCATTAAAGAATGGGGTTATGTGGATTATTGCTGGCGCTTCATTTCTGGCCATTTTTGCACTAAACCTGCCCTTCCCGCTTATTGTGCTAGTGGCAGCTTTAGTAGGTGCTATCGGTAGTCGATTTGCACCGGAAAAATTCGCTACCGGCGGTGGACACAACGCTTCCCAAAAAAGCTATGGCTCAGCGGTCATTGACGACCACACGCCTATTCCTGAACACGCAAAATTCCGCTGGTCACACTTGATTATTATTGTACTGGTGGGATTAATTTTATGGGGCAGCGTAGTGGGCTTTTTATGTTGGCAATACGGCTGGAACCACACATTTACGCAAATCAGCTGGTTTTTCACTAAAGCGGCATTACTGACTTTCGGCGGCGCGTATGCTGTCTTACCTTATGTTTACCAGGGCACTGTTGAGCATTATCACTGGCTCAGTGCTACACAAATGATGGATGGTTTGGCACTGGGAGAAACCACGCCTGGTCCGCTAATCATGATTGTCACTTTTGTCGGCTTTTTGTCGGGCTGGAGTCAACTGCCATTAGGGGACGATGCAGCACTGCTGGGAGCGACTATCGCCGCGTGTCTGGCCACTTATTTTACCTTTCTACCCAGTTTTGTGTTTATTCTGGCGGGTGGGCCTTTAGTGGAATCTACGCAGGGCAATCTAAAATTTACCGCACCACTGACAGCCATCACCGCTGCCGTGGTGGGTGTTATTTTAAATCTGGCAGTATTTTTCGCCTGGCATATATTTTGGCCAACCGGTTCAAATGGAACGCCAGACTATGCCGCCCTACTGATTTTCGTTGCTGCACTCTTGGCACTGTTACGCTATAAAGTCGGCGTTATTCCGGTGATAGCAGCTTGTGCATCAGTAGGGTTGCTATTGACTTTCATCAAGCCGTGGCTGACCCAACAAGGCTTGGTGTTCTAGCCACCGTGGTAATAGCCATCCGGCGAGCCTTTTCTAACTGGCTCAGATATAGGCTCTGGCTTTAAAGTCTCATCAGGTACCTGAATATCTTCTACCGGTCTTGACATGGATGCTTCCGGCGTAGTCGTTTCTAAACTGGGCGGCACACCTTCATAAATCGCCACAGGATCGCCAGTTAACTCTTTGAGCGCCTGGCTTAACGCTTTTTGGTCGATTTCAGGCATTTCTTGCTTGGTGGCTTTCTGTATCAATTTAAAAGCATCTTCATGACGTTGACCGTCACTGATCTCTTCGCCTTGTAAATCAGGATGCGCTTCAATATACAGGGTATTATCCAGCCAGCCGACCTTGATAGGCTGTTTAACCAGATAAACGGGAGTACCGACATCAACGGAATTGAACAGCTGTGCAATATCTTCAGGATACATACGCACACAGCCATGGGTAATTTGCATACCTATACCGAAAATCTTGTCGATATCTGTGCCATGTATCCGATATTCTCCAGGCAGATTTAAATACAGCGCGTGCGCACCTAAAGGATTGTGTGGGCCTGGTGGCACGACTTCTGGCAAAGGATCGCCATTGGCGGCATGTTCTGCTCTAATTGACTCAGGTGGATGCCAGGAGGGGTCTTTAACTTTACGCACTACCTTGGTTTCGCCCAACGGCGTTTTCCAATCCTGCCGACCAATACCATGCGCATAAGACATCACCATACCAGGCTGATTGGCGGGGTATTGATACATACGAAACTCAGAAATATTCAAGGTGATACCCTTATGTGGGGTATCGGGCAGAATACGTCTGTTAGCCAACTTAACCATTTCGCCTTTTTTAATCTCCCAGCGATCCAACTTTGGATTAAGTCGGACTATTTCATTTTGTCCAAGCGTATTTCGCAAGGCGACATCCAACAAGGTTTCATCGATTTCAGCACGCTCCAAAGCCAGTTTGTCAGGATATTGCGTAATAACGCTATCATTAGGGTTTTCAGGCAGCTGATAGGTTGTTGCCTGCACGTTTGTGCTTATACAAGGTAATAAAACGGAAAGTGCGAATAATTTGCGAATTTTCATTACAGTAGATTTCTCAAAGAACAATAATAAGGGTAATTTATAAGTTGGCCATTACGGCGAATGAATCGTAAATACAGCACTGTCACAGTAACGCATTACAATATCGGTGTAGTCAAAACACAAAACAGCTTAAGTCAGTCGCTATCTGTGTGGCTCACGTTAAAACACTGCACGTAACACTAAGTTGAATTTTATCACGTAAGTTTTACTTAAGGATACTGTGCATAGTGTAACCCATATTATGAATTTGTCTGAGAATCCAGCGCTGTCTTTTCAAAACATAACTTGTGGGATGTCGAACCTGAAAGCGTATGGGATTTGGCAATGTTGCGGCCAGTAACGCCGCTTGAGGCTTGCTTAACTGCTTTGCAGAAATACCAAAATGCCGCTGGCTGGCGGCTTCTATACCAAAAATATGATCGCCAAATTCGGCAATATTGAGGTACATTTCCAATATTCTGTCTTTACTCCATAGCCGTTCAATCAAGAAGGTAAACCACACTTCCAGGCCTTTACGGATAAAACTTTTTGACGGGGTTAAAAATAGATTTTTGGCCACTTGCTGCGAAATAGTACTCGCCCCCCGCAGTCGCCCGCCATTTAAATAAACGTTAATTGACGCTTGTATGGAAGGCACATCAAAGCCAGAATGCAGAAAAAATTGCTGATCTTCTGCGGCAATAACAGCAGACGAGGCATTGGGGGAGATATTTTTACCCGACACCCATCGGTAATCAATTGATGCGTAGCCTTGCCCACTTACCAAGTCTTCATAATGCCGATACAGCATAAACGTCGACGTGGGCGCAGGTAGCCATCGCAGCAACACGCACAAACCTACCGATGAAATAAAAAATACCAGCAACACGTAAAAAACCAGGTTTTTCAGCATGTTTTTAATGGATACCGGCTTAGTCTGGTTAATTTTTTTGGTTTTAACTTTATTTGGCTTTGACAACGTAAATACTAATAACGGTTATAGACAGCGTAGCTGATGCCGCGCAATAAACACTGACACATCAGTGCATTCGACACTACCCTGGTTTTTTAATTCAGATTAAAAAAATGTAACTACTCAGCCGTCCAAAAGATAGGCTAAAGCGTTTTTATCTATCCACGGAAAGCACAAAAAACACGGAAAAGTGTGGATATTTTATTGAAAATAAATTATTACCGAAAATTTTTTGTGTCTTTTGTGCTTTCCGTGGACTTTGTTGTAACATCAACTGAGTAGTTACAAAAAAATACTATTTGCCGGATGCAAGCGGTAGCTTGATAGTGAACATCGTACCCTTGCCCACTTCACTATCGACTGTAATTTGCCCCGTGTGTTTGAGTATATAATCCCTTGCCTCATACACACCAATCCCCATGCCCGCATTACCTTTTGTGGTGTCAAACGGCTTAAACAGACGTTCAGCAATAAATTTGCTGTCCATGCCAGTGCCATTATCAATCACCTTAATAATGGCGTGTTGTTTATCCGTACTCAGCTCCATTTTAACAAATCCATCATCATCCGTCGCATCCTGTGCATTTTGCACCAGATGACCCAGGATAGCGGCCATTTTTTCCTTCTCGGCCATGATTTCGACACGGTTTTTATGTGTCACTACCTGCAATGTCGGCTTGTTACCGGCCTGCTGGATGGCTACGTCACTCATAATATCAACAAGATTAATCATGGTTTTACCGGTATCCTTAATTTCACCCTGCCTGAGTTGACTCAACAAAAAATCAATCTTGTTGACTACATTTTTCAATGTCTCAATAGAATCATCAATAAACTCTGGATTATGTTTATGTTTTTCGGCGTTTTTTACAATCAGTGCTATCTGGGCAACCAGGTTTTTTAGATCGTGAACCAGATAGGCGGACAAGCGATTATACGCTTCAAACTGCCTTGAACGCGCCAATTCATCACTGGCACGGTTGAGTGCCAGGGCATTGGTCAACTGCATACCAACCGTTTTTAGCAAATCATGATCTTCCCAGTTCAATCTTCGAATCACTCTTGCTTTCGTCAATACCACAAACGCCGCTATTTCATTTTGACGAAACAGCGGAATCAGTAACCAGACATTATTTTTTTCCGCACTCCAAATAGAAAGATCTGCACCTTCGTAGAGTTCGGGTTTATAAGAAAATTCAAAAAAATCGATCACCCAGCGTTTAGCTTTAATAAAAGTAATTAACGACGATTCCGCACCAATCACGGCAGGCGCATCAAAGCCCAAATAATAATCTTCGGCCAGATAAAAATCGCCCTGGTCATTTTTCAACCATAAGCCCCCACCGGAACTATCGACCAAGTCGGCCATGGTTCTGATAATAAACCCCGATAATTCATCAATAGAGTTTAGCTGGGAAATGGTTTTACTGAGTTTAATCCACTCATCCCGGTAATCATAACGGTAATGAAAAAAGTGTTTATTTAAGAAAACTTTGGTAAGTGCCCGCATTTTTCCAGAGAATGAAAAAACCAAAAACACCAGGACAGCTAAAAAAATGAAAACAATCTGGGCGATTTCCCCCCAATTACCCCCATAGTCTCGGATATAAAACCCCGCCAGAGACATCAATACCAGATAAACACCCGAACAAAATAGCACCGTGGTATGGAAAACCAGTTTTCTGGAAAAACTGATGCGCGGCTTTTCTTCTTGCAAGCGCAAGATCGACAAGGCTAACAAAGGCGCAACCACGGCATTCATCAGACCTCTTGAATACCAAAGCAAGGAATCCAGACGAAAAAACAGCAACGATTTGCTGTACACAATAAAATCAACAAAAAATAAACCACCCAGACCCATGCACAAAAATTTAATGGCCCAGCGCAATTCTATAGACGCATTGCGATACAGTTGCTCAACCAGTATCAGTCCTAGAATGGCGAAAATAACATGCGCGACCAGACGGATGTCACGACCTAAAAATTCCTGAAATTGGTAGCGAAAATCGTTAAAAAACTCGAGCAAAAAAACAAAGACAAACAACAGGATGATGAGGATACTGGACTTAAACTTAACCAGAAAAAAATAATTACTGTTGGAATATTGCCTGGAAATCAACGCCGACAACAAAAATAACCATGCGCCATCCCGTAAGGTTTCAATAGATAGCGTCCCCGAAATAAAGTATTTCTCACTAGGTATGGCAAATGCCGTGTAACTTGACCACACCAGGGACAGCGCAATGGCGATTATAAAAGGAATGGCATAATGATTATTTTTGATTTTTTTCAATGACAACAATAGCAGTAACAAATACGTCACCGCCGCTATTAAATAACTGTAAAACCCGTAGTTTTCTGTGAAATTCATATCGTACCTTGATGGCCTAGAGTGATACGTTAAGCGCATTGTCCTTTAAATCAAAACAGAGAGTCATGTGCATGAATTAACTTAAACGAGCTTTTGGTGTAGATGCGGATTTATCGCGCCTACAGTTGATAAAGTTATTTCATGCACGTAACTTATTCATCATGATAACTCAAGGAAATATACTCATTATCCACAGTACAACATATTTATCGACCGGGCTGTTTGGTCAATGCGCGAAATGCGTCAATAACAATCGAAAGTATAGCGTGAGTTATGGGTTTGTTTTTAAAAACCACACTTAAAAAAAAGAGCCTTGCGGCTCTTTTTAATACGACATCAATAAAATACTAAAGCTTAGTCTTTATCGACTTCTTTGATACTCAGCCTAACGCGGCCTTGACGATCAATTTCCAGCACCTTCACCCTAACCACATCACCTTCGTTCAATCTATCGCTGACTTTATCAACGTGCTCATCAGAGATTTGCGAGATATGCACCAAGCCATCTTTACCTGGAAGAATCGTCACAAAGGCACCAAAGTCCATTAATCTAACCACTTTGCCCTCATAAACCTTACCGACTTCAACTTCAGCGGTAATTTCTTCAATCAAGCGACGCGCTTCTTCACCGGCCGCTTTATCAACGGATGCCACCTTAACAATACCATCGTCGGTCAAATCGACACTAGCACCGGTTTGTTCGGTGATGCTACGGATAGTTGCGCCACCTTTACCAATCACTTCGCGAATTTTACTCGGATCAATCTTGAAAGTGATAATGCGCGGGGCAAAATCAGACATTTCATCGCGCGTCGCCGCCAAAGCTTTGTTCATTTCGCCTAAAATGTGCAAACGACCTTGTTTGGCTTGTTCCAGCGCAACTTTCATGATTTCTGCGGTAATGCCATCAATTTTGATGTCCATTTGCAGTGCCGTAATACCGTGCTCTGAACCTGCGACTTTAAAATCCATATCGCCCAAGTGATCTTCATCACCCAGAATGTCAGATAACACCGCAAAACGCTCGCCTTCTTTAATCAAACCCATCGCGATACCAGCAACCGGTGCGCTAAGCGGCACACCCGCATCCATCAACGCCAAGCTACTGCCACACACGGAAGCCATCGAACTGGAACCGTTGGATTCAGTAATTTCAGACACCACGCGAATGGTGTAAGGAAAGTCTTCCATATTCGGCAATACCGCAGCAACACCACGTTTTGCCAAACGGCCATGACCAATTTCACGGCGTTTAGGTGAGCCGACAAAACCCGTTTCGCCCACACTGTACGGAGGAAAATTGTAATGCAGCATGAACGGTTCTTTGTACTCGCCCGCCAGCGCATCAATGATTTGTGCATCGCGCTGTGTGCCTAATGTCGCCACTACCAAAGCCTGGGTTTCGCCACGAGTAAATAACGCTGAACCGTGAGTTCTTGGTAATACGCCGGTTTTAATGCTAATCGGGCGGATAGTGAACACATCACGGCCATCAATACGTTTGCCTTCATCAAGAATGGCGTTACGCACGATGTCGGATTCTAAATGTTCAATAATGCCCCGAATATTTTTTTCAGAGTATTCACCCAGTGCCATAATTTTTTCAACAGCGGCTGATCTGAGCCCATTTAAACGCTCTTGTCTCACTAGTTTTTCAACAATTTGATAAGAAATTTTAATGTCTGCTTCAAGCTCTGCAACCACCAATTGCTTGAGTGTGGCATCAACCGCAGGTGCAGTCCATTCAACGCTACCGGCTCCCGCAGCAGCGGCAAATTCATTGATAGCCGTAATAGCCAATTGCATTTGCTCGTGCCCGAACAATACCGCACCCAACATAATCTCTTCAGATAAACCGTGCGCTTCAGACTCAACCATCAATACCGCATGCGCAGTACCCGCAACCACCAATTCCAGTTGTGATTCTTTTAATATCGCTGGCGATGGATTTAACAGATATTCGCCGTCTTTGTATCCAACAGTAGCCGCGCCTAACGGGCCATTAAACGGTAAACCCGAAATTGCCAAAGCTGCGGAAGCACCCAATAAAGCGGGAATTTCTGGGTTAACAGCTGGATTTAACGACACAACTGTCGCAATAATCTGAACTTCGTGAGTATAACCATCAGGAAACAGCGGACGAATCGGTCGATCAATTAGACGCGAAGTTAGGGTTTCTTGCTCGCTGGGCCGTCCCTCTCTCTTGAAAAAACCACCGGGTATTTTACCCGCTGCATATGCTTTCTCTTGATAGTTAACGGTTAATGGAAAAAAATCACCGTCACTTGGCTTTTTTTTAGCCACTACCGTCACTAAAATCGACGTACCATTGACATCAATCATAACAGCGCCGTCTGCCTGACGCGCTATTTCACCCGTTTCTAGCGTAACTTTTTGATCGCCGTACTGAAATTCTTTCCTAATAGGAGTCACTATAAGGTTCCTTTGCTAAGATTATGCGCAGCTGTGCTGCAGGGCCGACACTTTTGGGTTGGATTTTACTTACGTAAACCAAGACGTTCAATCAATGAACGGTAACGGGCGCTGTCTTTATTTTTGAGGTAGTCGAGCAGTTTACGACGGCTATTAACCATACGCAGCAAACCACGACGTGAGTGGTTGTCTTTTTTATGCGCCGCAAAATGCGGGGTTAAATGGGTAATGTGGGCGGTTAATAAAGCAACTTGCACTTCTGGCGATCCGGTATCGGTTTCTGATAAACGATACGCTTCAACAACCGCTTTTTTTTGTTCTGCTGTAAATGGCATGGTAATCCCTAGTATTTTTTAGTTAAGATTAAATTGAAAGTCGTGTTATCACGACCGATAAAACTTGGCTTCCACAATAGGGTGCAGAAGCCAGAGTACTACGGTTTGTTTAAATTAAACAACCGTGTGGGCGCTAGTTTACCATCCAAAAGGATTTCTCCCAACCCCAAAAAATCATGGTCACGGTACAAGCGCACCGCGCCTAAAAAGTTGTCTTGCCAGTCAATCGTTTGGCCGTAATTAATACGCAGCGCCTGATCTTCCGATAACTGTAATGCAGGTATCGCAGCTAAGGGCTTATCTGCGGCGATTAAACAATCAGATAATTCGGTTGCCGACATCGCAGTCAATTGTTCTATGGTATAAGCATCATCCAGGCTGAATTGCCCCGCCTGCAAACGCCGTAAGGCTTTCACAGTGCCGCCACAACCCAAATCATGGCCGATATCTTCTGCTAATGATCGAATATACGTGCCTTTTGAACAAGACACTTCCAAGCTCAGCTCATCGTCGGAAAACGCCAGTAACTTAATATCATAAATCGTTATGCGACGGGCTTTGCGCTCAACGGTTATACCAGCCCTGGCCAGTTCGTACAGTTTTTTACCGTTTTGTTTTAAAGCAGAGTACATCGGTGGCACTTGATCGATAGCACCGGTAAACTTTGCCAAACACGCGGTAATATCAACTAGTGTCAATTCAGGTACAGGCTTAGTCGCTATGACTTCACCTTCCAAATCGCCGGTATCCGTCATCACACCTAATTGAATGAGCACCTGATAACGCTTGTCATCATCCAGCATCATGCCCGACACTTTGGTGGCTTCACCAAAACACAACGGCAATAAGCCGGTGGCTAGAGGATCAAGACTACCGGTGTGCCCCGCTTTGTTGGCATTAAACAAGCGCCGCACCTCCTGCAACGCCTTGTTGGACGACACGCCTAAACGCTTATCCAACAAGATAATGCCGTGGACGTTCAGCCCAGAAGTGCGTTTACTCATACCTAATCGTTCGTGATTTAATCGCGCAACAGCTCAGCGACACGCATACCTGTATCAAACGAATCATCGTAAAAAAACCGTAATTCCGAAATATGCCGCAGGCGCATGCGCTTGGCCAATTCATGGCGGATAATCGGCGACAATTCATTCAAGCGCTTAACATTGTCGCGCTTACCTTGCTCATCAACGTTCAACACCGTCACATAAATTTTTGCCGATGCTAAATCTTTGGTGACCACGACTTCATTGATAGTAATAAAACCCAGTCGTGCATCACGCACATCGCGCTGAAAAATGGTTGCCAACTCTTTTTGCATCTGCGATGACACACGGGCATTACGGCCAAATTCTCTTGCCATAATGCCTACAGAACCCGCTTGATTTCGGTACGTTCAAAGACTTCAATTTGATCGCCTACCCTGACATCGTTGTAGTTTTTCACGCCGATACCACATTCCATGCCCATCTTGACTTCAGCGGCATCGTCTTTAAAGCGACGTAAGGATTCCAGCTGACCTTCATAGATGACCACGTTTTCACGCAGTACACGGATCGGCAGGTTGCGTTTCACGAAGCCATCAATGACCATACAACCGGCAATCGCACCAAATTTCGGTGACTTGAACACGTCACGCACTGCCGCAAGGCCAACAATTTGTTCTCTGATTTCAGGAGCCAACATACCGCTGATGGCTTTTTTGACTTCATCAATCGCATCGTAAATGACACTGTAATAATGCAGGTCAACGCCTTTTTCTTCAATCAAGCGTCTGGCTGTCGCATCAGCACGGACATTAAAGCCGATCAAGATAGCGCCAGAAGCCAATGCCAAATTAACATCGCCTTCGTTAATACCACCGACACCACCAAAAATGACCTTAACTTCCACTTCTTCGTTGGACAAACTCACCAATGAACCGCGTAACGCTTCCAAGCTGCCTTGTACGTCAGTTTTAATCACCAGATTAACACTGGCCAATTCGCCGGTAGTCATTCTGGAGAAAACTTCATCCAGTTTAGAAGCTTGTTGTGCTGCATGACGGGTAAATTTCTTACGGTCTTCACGGTGCTTAGCCAAATCTTTGGCAATACGCTCATTTTGCACGACCAAAAATTCATCACCAGCATTCGGTGTACCAGACAAGCCCAAAATTTCCACCGGCACACAAGGCCCAGCGTCTTTAATCGGTTTGCCATTTTCATTAAACATGGCGCGAACACGACCATATTCATGGCCACACAACACCATTTGGCCATTTTCTAACGTGCCTTTTTGAATCAATACCGTGGCTACTGCACCACGGCCTTTATCAAGACGTGACTCAATCACAATACCGGAAGCCACACCTTCAACAGGGGCGGTTAATTCCAGAATTTCAGTTTGAACAATTAACGCTTCGATTAATTCATCAATACCGACACCGGTTTTGGCGGATATTTTCAAGAACTGAACATCGCCGCCCCATTCTTCTGCCAAAACACCAATAACCGACAGCTCTTGCATCACTTTATCAGGGTTAGCATCGGCCTTGTCCATTTTGTTCATGGCAATGATGATCGGCACGTTGGCAGCTTTAGCATGCTCAACGGCTTCTTTGGTTTGCGGCATCACGCCATCGTCAGCGGCAACCACCACGATAACCACGTCAGTGACATCGGCACCACGGGCTCGCATGGCAGTAAATGCCGCATGGCCTGGGGTATCTAAGAAAGTAACCGACCCATGATCCGTTTTAACTTGATATGCACCAATATGCTGGGTAATACCACCGGCTTCACCAGCGGCAACGCGGGTTTTGCGGATATAGTCCAGTAACGAGGTTTTACCGTGGTCAACGTGACCCATAATGGTCACAATCGGCGCACGCGGCAAAGCAACCCGAACATCTTCTATTTGCGCTTCGGCCAGCATTTCTTTTTCAAGATCGTCATCACTCTGCATGATAACTTTATGACCCATTTCTTCAACCAAAATGGCGGCTGTGTCTTGATCTATGCTTTGATTGATGGTGGCCATAATGCCCAGCTTCATCAAATGCTTAATCACCAGTGCCGCTTTAATGTTCATTTTCTGCGCGAGGTCAGACACAATGATCATTTCAGGAATGGTCACATCATAAACAATCGGCGCACTCGGCATTTCAAACTGATGTTTGCTGTCAGACACGGGCGCTGCACGTTGAGGTTGTTTGCCTTTTTTCTTAACTTTTTTGGCATCTCTACCACCGCCGCCGCGATTATTTTCATCCTGTTGTTTCTTTTTATGGGCAGCTGCTTGTTTTTCTTCGGCTTGCTGTCTGACTCGGTCAGCATTTCTACTGATAGATTCCTGAAGACGACGATCTTTATCATCTTGCTTCTTTTTTACGTCGTCCAGTTCTTTGGGTTTAACAGGCACTTTAACTTTCGTATCACCCTTGATAGGCTGAACTAAAAATTTATCTTCTATATCAAGCTCTGGTTTAAGATCAACATCAGCATCAACAGTTGTAGTGATTGCCTCTTGCTGGGGCTCTTCAGGTGCTGATATTTCTGGGGCAGGTTGTTCAGCTTCAGCAATAACTTCAACTATCGCCTCACTGACTTCCTCTTGTTCATGCAAAATTTCCGCCTCATTAGGCGCAGCCGATTCTACAACAATAGGATTAACGGTTTCTTTGACTTCATCCGGTTCGCGTTTTATATAGGTTTTCTTTTTACGCACTTCAACCTGGATTGTTTTCGGTGCACTGCCTGGCGCATTGGTCTGTTTAATTTCAATAACCTTTCTACGCTCCAAGACGACTCGCCGTGGTGATTCTTCTCCACTCATTTCAATCTTGCCATGACGTTTGCGTAAATGGCTGAGCAAGCGCATTTTTTCGTCTTCGGAAATAACATCATCAGGAGAACTTGCAGATAATCCCGCTTCTTTCAGCTGTTCCAATAATCGTTCCAGAGGTATACGTACTACCTCAGCCAATTGCCGTACTGTTTTATCACTCATATCCACCCCTACCCCTACTTCGTTTTAGCCTCAGCAAACCAAGGCTCACGCGCTTTCATAATCAACCGTGCCGCCCGCTCTTCAGTCATACCGGAAAATTTAAGCACATCATCTATCGATTGTTCTGCTAAATCTTCCATCGTAATAACCCCGCCACTGGCCAAATCATACGCCAGATCTTTATCCATCCCTTCCATTTCCAGCAAATCTTTTGCAGGTATTGCCGTTTCTATTTTTTCTTCAGCGGCAATAGCAATAATCAACAGCGCATCCTTAGCCCGACTTTTGAGTTCATTGATTAAATCTTCATCGAAGCCTTCTATTTCCAGCATTTCGCTGACCGGCACGTAGGCAATTTCTTCAACAGAATTAAATCCTACTTCAGCCAAAATCGCCGCTATATCGGCATCAACATCCAGCTGGTCAATGAACATCTGGGTAATTTTTTCAGCTTCCGCTTCGCTGCTTTGCTCTGCCTTGGAAGCATCGATGACGTTTAATTCCCAGCCGGTTAACTGCGTGGCCAACCTTACATTTTGACCGCCACGGCCTATCGCCTGAGATAAGTTTTCGGTATTAACCGCTAGATCCATGCTGTGCTTATCTTCATCGACAACGATGGATTGAATTTCAGCCGGCGACATCGCGTTGATAACGAATTGTGCTTCGCTGGGATTCCACAAAATAATATCGATACGTTCACCCGATAACTCA
>NZ_FUKJ01000078.1 GCF_900163745.1 Crenothrix polyspora | reverse complement strand
TGTCCGTGTTTTCAAAATATTCACCGGCCCGATTCAGCCCCCCCCTAAGTGGCGTACCTATTGGTTGCCACTTGTACTCAAAAAAGCTTTGCAACAATCCCGTGTTATGGGTAATAAACGGCGGCAAATCAGCCACAGATGGAACCTCGACAAAGGGTGTCGAAGCATTAATAACATTAAAACCGTAGCGAAAGCTTGGGTTGTCATCAATCACCTTGGCAATGGCAGCTTTGGCCACAAATGAACGTCGACGGTAATATTGGTACCAGTTGGCGATATTCTGCTTGACTTCGACAAGCGTGGCCGCATCTGTCACCGTCGTCGTTGAAGTGACGGTAGGCTGGAGCTTGCCAGTGCCATCAGGGGTGTAGCCAATGCTTTCAACAGTTATATCATTGGCATTGACGATATAACGCGTATGTTCGTCCCAAAAATCTACAATGCCGTTTGCACCAACTGTCCTGTTGATATTGCTGCCGCGCTGTGGCCTAGTCCCACTGAATCCGTGGCTGTCATGCCATTCCTCATAAACAAAGCCAGCCAGATCGCGGATTTGGTTATAGCCCGTTTGGGAGTCTCTTGGATTACTGCGTGCTTGTGTGAAATCGGCATCCGGCATACTGGTGCCATCACCATTTTGCCAGGGCTTGTAGGTTATGGCAGGGTTGTAATACAAAACATTAACCGCCGGCGTATACGCCCGCCATTCATAGTACCGGCTGTCGGGTGGGCATGATTCCAAATTAGGCGTGTAAACAGGGCCGGTATTCCATGTTCCGGTACAGCCCGAACCATAAGGGTTGTAGATATTATCGGCATTATTGTAAATATAAGGGAACTCACTGTAGGGAAGAGGGTATGCCGCACCACCATCAGGCCCTGGCAAAGATTGTAACATGCCCTCGAAAACGGCATCGCCAGCACCACAATCATTGTCACCAATCAAAGCCGGATAATTGGCATCGTAGGCACATGGTTCCCAGTGTTTCTTGGTCAAAATTTCCCAGTCCATTGATCCTGAATCATCGACTTCAAAAAAAATATTTGGGATGGTTTTTTGTACCAGATATAAAGGTGAATTGGCCAACGTGCCAGGTGCAGCCGGCGCAGTTGTTGCCAGCATCCCTGACAACAAGGCAATCGTTATCCGTAAGGTTAAGCCGTCTTTATACAAATCGGTAACATATTTCGGGTTCATCGCCAACCTATCACTCACTAACATTTGCTTTGTTTGCATGGGGATTCTTCCCAATGCAAAGGGGTTAGTTTCAAGTATAGATCAGCTTTTAAAAGTTATTTTAAGCCATCTGTACCCATCTTAAGTAGATACCCCAAAAGTGTCATCCTGTGACAATTTTTGTCATAACAAATTAATAAAGCCCAAACACAACCTATAAAAACAATTTATAAATCAGTTGATTGCCATTAACTTTTAGTGTTGGCATTTTTTATGCTTTAGATTATATAGCTCTACATTTTTTCGACCTGTGCAATAACACTAATGCATTAAAATTGAGGATACAATTATGAAATCCAGTAAATTATTACCCTTAACAACCGCCATTGCCCTGCTCATCGGTCCAACTTTCGTTCCTGTCACATCGTTGCTACCAGGTTTGAGCAGCCAAGCCTTTGCCAAGACGGCTAAAATCAATAAAGACGATGACGATGACAATGATGGCATCAAGAATAAAAGCGATTACGACGACGATAACGACGGCATAAAAGACAAGGGCGATGATGACGACGATAACGACGGCAAAAAGGATAAAGATGACGATGACGATGATAACGACGGCATAAAAGACAAGGACGACTTTGTAGACAGCGACTGCGACAACGATGGCATCCCCAATAACAAGGACAACGATGATGACAACGACCACATCGCCGACAAGGATGATGACGACGACGATAGCGACGGCATAAAAGATAAAAACGATGACGACGACAACGACAACGACAACGACGGGATAGAAAACGACGACGACAAAGATGACGACAATGACAAAAAGCCTGATGCCGGCGACAGCGACGACGACAATGACGGCCTGTCAGATGTCCATGAACACCTGAACCAATGTGACGATGACGACGACAACGTTAATAATGGTAATGACGACGACGATGACAATGACGGCGTTAAGGATAAAGACGACGATGATGATGACAACGACGGCGTTAAGGATAAAAGCGATGATGATGATGACAACGACGGCGTTAAGGATCAAAACGACAAGGATGACGACAATGATGGCATTAAAGACAAGGATGATAAGAAGGGTCACGACAGTGACAACGACGGCAAGGTTGATGATGTTGATAACGACGACGATAACGACGGCAAAAAAGATAAAGACGATTTAGATGATGATAACGACGGCATACCCGATATCAAAGATCTCGATAATCACGACCATGATCACGACTGCATCGCAGATAGCAAGGATTACGATGATGACAACGATGGCATCAAAGATAAAGATGACGATGACGACGATAACGATGGCATAAAAGATAAAAACGACTACGATGACGATGACGACGGCGTTACTGACAGCGATGACATCGACGACAATAACGATGGTGTTGCCGATAGCGATGACGAACACAAACGCAACGACAAAGACAACGACGGCATTACCGACGACAAGGACGGAGACGGCGACAATGATGGTGTCGTAGATGGTGTTGACAAGGACAAGGACAATGATGGTGATGCCGATAATGTCGATGATGATGACGATAACGACGGCATAAAAGACAAAAACGACACCGATAAAGACAATGACGGCATTGACGACGTGGTGGATAACGGGAACAGCAATGCTATGTGTCCGCCACCCTCTTTTTAACGGTTGTCAGCGAGTTTATTGAGTTTTTTCACGCAGGATGGGGAATTACCATCCTGCGTCTTCATTTAAATCCCATTTAGCAGATTTAAATCAGCACTTTTAAGCGCCTCTCTTATGCACCTTAAAGAGATTTAAGGAAATTTAACTTCCCCACCGTAGTAGCTGCGCAAAATGACTTGCGTACTGCCCTGTGCGCCAGAGCCGCGTGCAGTAATGGTAAAACCATGCGTGGGTGGGTTGCTGCCAACAGCGGCACGAAACGTCGTGTAGGCAATAAAATACCTGGGTTGATGGGCGATCAAGCCACTTTCGGTCTGGACGGCAACGGATTTGCTGTCATCTGTCCATGTGGAAGTCACATTCGGATCGGGAACTTGTGTTTTGCATATCCCGCCCACAGTTATCGTCTGGGATTTAAATAAGCCTGGGGTGTTGTCACAAAATGACCGAATCCCCGCACCTCCTGTTTTTATGGCTTCTATATGGGCTTCTCCAGCACGCAAAGCCATTTCCGCAAATTGAAATGCCAAATTTTGATCCTTACTGTTGCCCGCCATTTTTTCTTCCAGGCTGGTCATCTGAACACTGGTAATACCAATCAGGGTTACTAACAACAATAAGATCAAACTGGTAACCAAGACGACACCGGCTTGATATTTAAGTGGGTTCGCAGGCATTTTTCTTAAAGAACATCTCATCGTAAAGGTCGGGGAGGCGTTAGGAAAGGCGATTGCGCAGGGCAATGGTTGAGGTAAAGACTTTTCTTAAGTGCCGATCACCTGGTTCCTGGACACCGTTATACGTATAACTGACCGGTTTGTCGGTTAAATTATCGTCTAAACTGACCAGCAACAGACTAATACGCACACTCACTACTTTACGCCAATCAGGAACAAGAACCTTATCCGCCGTAACGTAGTAATTGGCGGTTCCATCGGCGGTTATGTCAGTATCTACGCCATACAAAATCTGCATTTTCTCTATGCCTTCGATCAGCTCTTCTGCGTCTTCTCTCCCTTTTTTTCGATACAACCCAGGTTGGTATCCGGGTTTTTTTCTTACGTAATAGCTGATAGTGTTAATCGGATAGACTTGACCATTTGCATACGTTTTACCCAAGTCATCGGTCGCATTTTGCAGCGTACACGCGCCGCCTGTGGCATGAGCAAGCACAGTCCCCGCTACCCCACTAACCTGAAATACCGCCGCAGTCGAACAATCGGTTACCACGGCAGTTGCACAATTGTTTGTAGCTGTGCTCGTTAAAAACCCTGCGCTTTTCAAATTTGCCGTGGTGGCGGTTGCATCTAACGTAAGACCATCTGTAGCTGTTACATGTGTGGGCACTGTAAAGCCTTGATTGTCCACTCGACGAACGGTGATAATATCAGAGCCCGGAAGCGCGGAAGGAAGTGGGGAAGGAATGGCCAGGTTGTTTATGGAGGGCGTCCATGCCGTTGCCGAACTTGACTCAAAACCTTCAATCGCTGTGCCGAAATTATATAAAAATGCCGTTGGCGTATTCAGTGTATTAGTCAGCGCATCCTGATTGCCACAACCTATAAATCCTGCCATACGAATTTCCTTGGCTAAAAAGTCCATTGCAAAGCGAGCATTTTCCTGCATCCTCGATAACGCTTCCTGTGTCCGGTAGGTTGTTTTACTGTGCGTAACAACCTGCAAGCCACCGCCCAATAAAAACAACCCCAAAAGCATGGCCACCATAATTTCAATCAGCGTGAATCCCTGCTGGCAACCATCTGGGTAAAAATCGCGTTTCATATCCGAAAATCCATTTGAAAGTAGGGATCGTTGTCAGAATCACCATCGCCGTCACTATCGCCTTTTTCGTCACCTTGCAGAATGCCAGGATGACCATCAACATCATCATCCCGATTGTCATTCCAGCTGATAGTCACCGTGTAGGTATCGATACCCCCAACCGTATTGACCTCTATTTTACTAACGGTATCAACGCTTTCGGGAAAGGTAGACTGTATGGCCTTGTACCATTCATAAAGATCGTGTTCAGCCATCTCTGCTGGTGTACAGCCCTCTATGGCTAGACAGTTGTCATGTGGATTGGCATTTCCTGCAACGGTATAAGTAGCAGCACTGGCAACATTGGCACGCATCCTATCGGCTATATCGTAAGCCAGTTGCGTCGCCTGGCTATAGTAAAACGCACTCTGGTTATTTCTCAGGCTAGTCGCTTGCAATGCCGCCAGCCCTAACAAACCAACCGCCAAAATCATCATGGCAATCAAAACTTCGATTAAGGTAAAACCGGTATTGTTGTTCATCAGCCCTCTTTACGGCACACAATCTGGAATCTCTATGCCAGTTGCATCGTTGGGAATGCCATCTTTGTCAGGATCAATGCCCATCCGTACACGCCCTGTACTGGTAATAATGATGGCCTTTGCCGTTTTCAAAAAATCAGATCTATTGGTATCGCACAGAATTAACACACCTATTGGGCTTTTGCCCATAGCACTAAAACTGATAATTTTAGGAAGATTACCATTACTCCTTAACGTGAATCCTGTCGGCAGTGCCGGATAAGTCCGTAACAAACAATCTTCAGTGGCCATACCAGCAACCGATTCACATAACACCATATCATCGCCTTCGTTAAGCTTATTATCGCCATCAAAGTCTACAAACACGTCCCAACCGTTTTCCCAGACTTTATCGACGTCACCTTTGCGCCTAATGGTTACTTTTGTGCCGCGTTTTATGGCTTCACTGCGTGCTAAATTCAATGCGGTTACAAACTCGTTGGTATAGGCAGTCAGGCGATTGCTGCTGATGACGCTACTAAACGTCGGTACGGCAATGGCTGTCAATATGCCAGCAATGGTCAGCGTGGTGATCAGTTCAATCAGGGTAAATCCTGACGCACTTAATGGTCTGTTGAGCATAATTGATGCGTAAAACCTGCGCTTGCTGGAAGGGTAATAAAGCTTTTTATTACTTAACTCATAACTTCAATTATAGGCATAAAATCGTATTTATGCTGAGAACTGTAAAAAATATCGTTTTTTGACTGCCAAGCAAGACGGGGCAAATGGTTAAACTTTACTCATTATCCCGTCTTACATGGCACAGCTGATTTTTCAGAACCAACATCGGATCGATTTATTTTGCTGCGGGTGCTGGTTCTACTGCGGTCTCTGGTGCTGCTGGCGGCACTTCATCTACCCGTATGTCGGTAATCAGCGAATAACATTCCATAACACTTTCGGTATAGTTGCTATGTGCTTCAGCGAGTTTTTTGGGGGTGCCAAACAGCGTATTTAATTCTTCAAAAGCTTTTTTAGGATCGGGGGCTTTGTCTGTATTAAGCATTTTTGCATAGTGCTCATAAGCCAGTCTTCGATAAGGATCGTAGGTAAAAAATCCCGGCATGTTGGCCGAGGTCGTATCGAAAACGCACTTAGCCATAGCTTCTGGCGATATTTTGTAATCTTTAACATCTTGCTCTTTTTGTATGCGCTCCAGGAGCGCCTGTTCATAAGCTTTTTTTTCGGAACAGCCTGCAAGCAACAGGACGCTAAAAGAAATCAGGAAAAATTTTTTCATAGAAAAATTACCGTTGTTGATAAACTAAACAATGTAGACTAATGGGTGTGTACAGCATTATACGCATTTTTGTTAAAACTCGTATTAACCGACCTTATTTGACCATTGCCGCACTCTGACCTCTATGCCCTTAAATCTTAACAACCCTTCGGAGGAATTTATGTCGCAACAACATCATACCGTACTCATCATCGGCGGCGGTGCCGCTGGCGTATCCGTTGCTAACAACATGCGTTGCCAAAATGGCACTATTAATATCGCGCTGATTGAGCCGTCTGAAAAACATTATTATCAACCTGGCTTCACCATCATCGGCGGCGGTGCTTACACACTCAAACAAGCCACAAAAAACGAAAAAGATCTGATACACCCTAGCGTAACCTGGATCAAGGACTATGCCGAAAGCTTCCAACCCGACACTAATACAGTAACCTTGCGCTCTGGCGATACGCTGCGTTATGACTATCTGGTTGTGTGCCCAGGCTTACAGCTCGATTGGGATAAAATCAAAGGCTTAAAAGAAACGCTCGGTAAAAATAACGTCTGTAGCAATTATTCACCGGATTACGTTGAATATACCTGGGAATGTATTCGTAACCTGCAAGCCGGTACAGCACTATTTACCCAGCCACCCATGCCGATTAAATGCGCAGGCGCACCGCAAAAGATTATGTACCTGGCCGCCGATCGCTTCCGCCAAAAAGGCATACTCGATAAAATGACTATCGAATTCTTAAATGCTGGCCCCGCCATGTTTGGCGTACCTTTTTTTGCTAAAGCACTCAGCCTGGTGGTTGCCGACTACGGTATTAAAACCCAGTTTAATCATAATCTGGTGGCGATAGATGGCGCAGCGAAAACCGCCACTTTTGAAACCACCGGTAGCGACGGCAACAAACAGGTCATTACCAAAAATTTCGACATGATCCATGTCACGCCACCGCAAAGCGCACCGGATTTCATTAAGAAAAGTCCGCTGGCAAATGCAGCGGGCTGGGTTGATGTCAATGAAAACACGCTGCAACATAACCGATACAAGAATATTTTTGGCTTAGGCGATGCCACGTCAACACCCAATGCCAAAACAGCGGCTGCGGTACGTAAACAGGTGCCGATTGTTGTGGATAACATCTTCAATCTCATCAACAATAAGTCATTGGATTACAAGTACGACGGTTATGGATCTTGTCCATTAACAACATCGTTAAACACGGTAATGTTGGCGGAGTTTTCTTATGGCGGCAAAGTCACGCCGTCATTTCCGTTTTTGGATCCCAGGAAAAACCGTTTTATTTGGTGGCTGGGCAAAACCACAGGCTTTCCCTGGCTGTATTGGCATATTATGATTAAAGGCTATCGCATTGATATTCCACATTTGGAATCTTATGCCAAAAACTACACCAAAGAATAAGCACTGTGGAGATGTAGAGACGCAAGATTTTGCGTCTCTACAGATAGAGCAGTTAGCTCAAATCAGGATCAAGTGAATACATCAAAGACTGCACTAATAACGATACATCACGTTTTTCGCGTGCATCCACAGAAAATACCGGCGGGTTGATTTTGAAGGGTTTTAAATGGGTATGGTAATCATTAATCGTAAAGCGGTTATTCAAATCCATTTGCGTAACCCCAATCGCAACGCCGGTTTTATCAATAAATTCACGAAACGATTGTAAAAAAAAGCGCATATCCTGAAAAGGATCGGCACGGGTATTGTCCAGCAACAAAACCAGGCCAATACCGCCGGTCACCAAAATATCCCACATAAAATCAAAGCGCTCTTGCCCCGGTGTGCCATAAAGATGAATTTTTTCGCCGCCGCCGACATTCATGATGCCGTAATCCATAGCAACCGTAGTGGTCGCTTTTCTGTTTTTGGTCATATCGCTGGCAGACGCATCCGTTTTGATGGGCGGCACATCGCTGATTGCCCCTATCGCCGTAGTTTTACCCGCACCGACTGGGCCTGTGAAAATTATCTTATGCTGAATCATGATGTTGTTAGGTAAATAGCAGTATTTTAGTTACAGTTTCCAATAAAAACCATACGGTTTTTCTTGTTCATCGAAATATTTTGGATTTGAACATTACATGCCTCGCAGCTTACTGATAATTCTATTCAATATACCTTTCTTGGCAGGCGCTGTAACCGGCAACGTTGTTTGGATTATGGTATCCATCTGTCGTTTTGCCTGCGCAGCTAAACCTAAAGCATGAGCGGCGCTGATAAAGATATAAACGTAGCGAAGTTCAATAGCCAGCATACTGGCGACATTGATCATTGTGTCAGGCCCCCTGTTTACCAAAACCCCAGCTATCCTTAACGCATGAGGCGTTACAATATAGCGGGTAAGATCGGGCCATTGCTTTAAATAAACAGGTCTGTCAACATCAATTGCTTTTGGATAGCGGCCTTTAGATGTCCAAAGCGCCAGCTTCCAAAGAAAAGCATTCATTTCCTGAATTTTTTCCAGATTAGCCATACCTTGCGCGATTTCCTTATCGATTGGCGTTATGCTCATCGTTCCAAAATCAAGCCAAACGCAGGCATTTTTCTTCAGTATGTCATCGTCAGCATCTAGCCAAACCTCATGACTGTGTGGCAATATAACCAGCGGATTCCAGCTTGAACTACTCAATTGCAGGATTTGCGCTTTCTCTAAAGATGATTTATAAGCGAACTGCACATAGCCTTGATAATATTTTTTAGGATCATAAGCGGCAAGATAGCGCTCATTGACATCGTTGACATTAATCTCAGCGACAAGCCCAATAAAATCGTTAAAATCTTCCTCATCTACGCTGATAGCTGAGCTGTATTTGGCTCTTTTATGCTGTTCATCAAGATGAATCAGTTTTTCCTGCTCTGCGGCTTTGAAAGCAACAGGTGTTTTTTCAGGTTGTACAGCCACAGGAGTAGCGACAGCCTTAAGCTCAGGCAACAACGGTTCTGCTGGCTTAGCGGATGCACTAGGTTCCGGAGTGAATGCAGAAACTTTCACCCTATCAAAATAGGGTTTGGGTTTCCGCCTGATTCTGCCTTGGCTGATGTCGTTTGCCCAATCGATAGCATCCATCATTTCATCGGCCTTGATTGGCTTGGTGAGATAAAGTAAATTATCCCTATCGATAGGGTCGGTTGCTTTCGATGTCAGCACAATAATGGCACGTTGTGGGCTGCGTGCCAGGCTATTTTCTACCAATTGATCTGAATGGGCAAAATGGGTATCGATAATATCTACACGCGCATCCGCCTCGTCAACAACCTCAGCGAATCCCTCGCATGGCCCTCTAAAAAATCGGGTCACCAGCTTACAAGAACGCTCATCCATGCCTAAAAGAGCCACACCTAACGGTTCTTTGCGTCTTTTTTTCATTATTTATAATCTACGTAACTGCGGAGGAACACTAATATTTTGTAATTATTCAGTCCCGTCTTTGGAAAAGGCAAGACGAATACATAACCAGAAAACAAGTAAAGCGGTTTAGCTTAACCCAAAGTCTTTTAACTCAAACGACCCACTTTAATCCGAGACAGGAAGGCTTAACCTTCAACTGTAACGTCTTTAAGTGGGCGACTGCCATCATTAAACCAAGCTATCGAACAGATTCCGCGCGGTCTTAACTTGTTCCTTATTACCTTTATCAAGCACTTCTGCGATGATTTCCTTGGCCGCCTCCGAATCACCCATGTCGATATAGGCCTTGGCTAAATCCAGCTTTGTTTCCAGCTCGTCCAAGTCCATAAAATCAAAACTGGCATCGCTTTCTTCAAAGTAGTGTGCATTTGGCTCTGTGGTTGCAGATTTAGCATCTACATCAAAATCAAAATCAAATTCAAAATCATCAGCTACGTCATAACCGTTCTGATCAGCTTCAAGCGTTAGCGGGAAAGGCTTATCTTTCTCCAGCACATCCTGGTGACTTTTATTATCAGAGTCCGTTAAACCCTCTAAACTAAACGCATCGAAAGCTTCGACATTATCGTGTTCTGCGCTAAAGTCAGACATTTCAATGTCATGCGCATCTTCCAGGCTCAGTTCTTTTTTATCCAGCAAAAAAGGTGCGGCTTGCTCTTGAGTATTAGCGACTTGAGTCGTATTACTTTTAGTACTACCGGCGAATGAGCCCAAGTCAAATTCTATGCTCTCGTTATTTTGCAAGTCATGGTCTGCAACATCGGTGTCAAATTCGGAAAGCAAATCAAAATCTGACACGCCGTCATCACTATCGCGCGGAACAAACAGCTCTGAATCAGGGCCCAGTAATGATTCTTCAAAATCACTATCAAAAGTAGCCACATGAAATTGGCCAGGTTCACTGTCATTATCTATCAGATCAGTATTATCCAGCTCCACGGGTTCTGGCTCAGCAGTGCTCTGCTCGACAGGTGCCAGATGCGTATAGATATTTTCAACAGCCGCATCGTTTTCAGAGATAAACATCTCACCGCCAGAAGTCAGGGTTAAATCCGCCCAAACTTCCCCGCCCATTTCAATGACTTTTATCCAAAACTCGGCCTGATCTTTTTTGCCGGCCTCTGCCAATTCTGCGGCGTAATTAACAAAGTCCTTTTTACGTTCGGTAGCGCAAAAAATTTCCAGCAACTTCAGCTTGTATTCGTCATTATCCGGCTGATCTTTAATCGCCTGCCGCATCAGCTCCTCGGCTTGCTGATAACGGCCATAAGCCAGATAAACATCTGTTTCCGAAATAGGGTCAATTTCAACATGCGAGGTATCAAAAACTTCAAAATCGCTGGCTGTAAATTCGTTCAGGAAAGAGTTATCTTCCATCGAGCCAGCACTAATTGCACTCGGTGTATTAGTGGCTTTATTGACCGGCTTTACTGTGGCCTGGTCGGTCTTAATCATGCTAGACGGCGCAAACATGCTTTCGCCATCAAACTGCTCATTAAACTTGCGTTTTCTCCACCATAACCAGCCAATCAACGCCAATAACCCACCACCAATCCCAACCAACCAAAGTGGCGTGGTATCGGTAACAGGGGTTTCTACCAAAGGATTTTGTATAGGTGGCTTTATTCCTGGCTTAACGATGGGAGGCTTAGTCAGCTCAGGTGCTTTAATCGTAGGTGTCGTTACTTCAGCGCCATTGGTTGGCGTTTGATTTTCAGGTACAACCGGCAATGGTTTGCCGCCATTTTGTATAACCTGTAGCTGTTGCTCTTTCTGCTCCAGATTCTTTTGCATGGTGGCCAGCTGTTTTTCAAGCTCTACCACTTTGTCAGTTTTTACATCCTGACCCGGCGCAATGACATTAACACCGTCTTTCGCCTCGCCACTTTGGCCGTTAGCATCACCCTCTTTGGGTTTTTCATCGGCTGTTTTATCAGGTGTGGACGCGGAATCATGAGTAAGGCTTGTTGCCGCATCATCGGCAACAGGCGCATCTGTGGGCGCAACCAGCGTTAATTGCTTATCAACACCAGCATCTTCAACTGGAACAACTTCCTTGTGGGCGGCAACTGGCTCATTGTTTTTCCAGGCACGCATTTGCTCATTAAATTCAACTAATGCCTGGTCTTGGGATAAGCTTAAAACATCCTGCTTTTTAGGAATGTTGAGCTTTTTGTTTGGCAGTAACGCATTGATATTGTCTTTGTAGAACGCTTGTGGATTAGCCTGGTAAATGGCTATCATCATTTGCTCAACAGTGGGCTCGCCATCTCTTCTAACCCGCTCCGCGACTCTCCATAAAGTATCGTGTTTGCGGGTAACGTTGTGCCTGCGATCCACATGAGCAACATGGCGACGACGCGGCCTGGGAGCTGGCGTTTCACTGCGCTGTCTTGGCTGTTCAGTTACCGGCTGCGGAGCCTCTTCGAAACTTTGATAGGCCTGAACGCGGGATGTCGAAACCTTTTGGTACTCCGGCGGATCCAGCAGCACGGTAAACTCACGGTATAAACTACCTTTAGGCCAACTGACTTCCAGCAAAAAATCCAGAAAGGATTCTTTCAAGGCTTCGTTTGAACTGATCTTGATGACCGTCGAGCCATTGGCCTTGACAACAGACTCAAGCTTGATCTTGGATAAAAAAGCCGACCACGGTATCCCCGCTTCATCAAATTTAGCCGGTGGCGCCAAGCTAACCTTAATATCCGATACCTCTTCATTTGCGGATCTAATCAGAGCAATCTCGGCATTAAGATTTTGATTCAGTCCAGAGTGCACTTTAATACTACCTATCCCCAGCGAATAAGCACTAGCCGGAGCTAATAACGACATCACCGCCAGAGTTTTAGTTAATCTGCGCACATCCGCTCTCCTAAACAAAAATCTACCACAATCTTGTACCACCTGAAGTCAAATATATAGACAAGCTTAGCCTAGATGTAATTTTTTACCAGCACTTCCGCTATTTGCACACTATTTAACGCGGCTCCCTTACGCACGTTATCACCCACAACCCACAGATCGATACCTAGCGGATGAGAAATATCATCGCGAATACGCCCTACAAACACGTCGTCATTACCCGAAGACTCAGTCACGGCCGTTGGATAACCGCCATTGACACGCTCATCAACCACCGTGACACCTGGAGCCTTCTCCAGCAACGCCCTCACCGCCAGCGCATCAATTTTAGTGAGCGTTTCAATATGAACGGCTTCAGAGTGCCCGAAAAAGACAGGAACGCGCACTGCGGTTGCATTCACTTTAACATTTTTATCGCCAAGGATTTTTTGCGTTTCCCAGACCATTTTCATTTCTTCTTTAGTATAACCATTATCAAGGAAGACATCGATCTGCGGTAACACATTAAAAGCGATTTGTTTAGGGTAAACACTTGGTGTATCAATTGGTTGGCCATTGAGTAACTTGGCGGTTTGCTTAACCACTTCCTCAACGCCTTTTTTGCCTGTGCCTGAAACAGCCTGATAAGTGCAGACATTGATTCTATCAATTCCGGCGACATCGTAAATAGGCTTTAAAGCAACCAGCATTTGAATGGTTGAGCAATTAGGATTGGCGATAATGCCGCGATGTTTATAATCGGCAATTTTTTCAGGGTTAACTTCAGGTACGACCAATGGAATATCATCATCGTAGCGAAAATGCGACGTGTTATCAATGACGATACAGCCCGCCGCCGCAGCCTTGGGCGCATATTCAGCGGAAATTGAAGCGCCCGCAGAAAACAAGCCAATATGAGCCTTTGAAAAATCAAAATCGGCTAAATCCTTAACCACCAAAGAAGCCCCTTTAAACGGAATTCTTTTGCCTGCTGATTTGCTACTGGCCAAAGCATAAACTTGGTCAACAGGAAAGTTTCGCTCTTCCAGAATGGAGAGCATGGCCTCACCAACTGCACCGGTTGCGCCTACGACGGCAATATTATAAAGCTTAGTCATATTTGGATACCTTTATGCCAGGATAGCGAAAACTTTTGCGGTAATATCTTCGACACTACCAACACCTATAATTGAGCTGAATTTAACATCCTGCCCCATGGCTGAATAATAACCGACCAATGGCTTGGTTTGCTCATGATACACGCTAAGTCTTTTTCGCACAGTGTCTTCTTTGTCATCATCGCGCTGAATTAAAGGCTCGCTGGTAATATCATCTACGCCTTCGTGCTTGGGTGGATTGAATTCAATATGATAAGTGCGTCCTGAAGCCAAATGCACGCGCCGTCCTGCCATGCGCTTAACAATGTCTTCATCGGGCACTACAATTTCAATCACCGTGTCGATGCTGACACCCATTGCCTCCAAGCCCTCTGCCTGGGCGATGGTGCGTGGAAAACCGTCCAGCAAAAAACCATGCGCACAATCGTCCTGAGTAATGCGTTCTTTAATTAAGCCAAGAATAATGCTGTCAGAAACCAAGCCGCCACTATCCATAACTTTTTTAGCTTCTACACCCAAAGGCGTACCTTCACGAACGGCTGCCCGCAGCATATCGCCGGTTGAAATCTGAGGGATACCGTATTTTTCGGTAATAAATTGAGCTTGAGTTCCCTTGCCAGAACCGGGGCTGCCTAAAAGAATAACGCGCATTAAATAACTCCAAAGGTGTCACAAAAACAATTTTAACTCTCTTGAAAAAACAAACCTGTGAGAAAAATGTTTTTACAACTTAAGTGAAAGGTATAAATTCCTATTCTTTCATTATACCTTGTACATAGCAACAGGGGAGAACATTGGCGTTAATGATAGCCAGGTATTTTTAAGTACGCAGAAACTCACACCCGTTTACAAAAGATGCTATTGACCTATGCCGCCTTGCGTCAAATGCGCCGGATTCAGTAGCTTTTCCAGCTCTTGCACCGACAGATCGGTCATTTCAGCAGCGACATCAATAATAGGACGCTTTTGTTTATAGGCGGCTTTCGCCACTTCTGCGGCTTTGGCATAACCGATAATGGGATTTAATGCCGTCACCAAAATAGGATTTTTGGCCAGGGCTTGCTGCAAGTT
>NZ_FUKJ01000109.1 GCF_900163745.1 Crenothrix polyspora | reverse complement strand
ATAAAAGTTAGCGTAGCTGCAATCGAACGAACGGAAAATCGGGCTATGCCACAAACAGCATGGCCACTGGTACAGCCATTACCCATACGGGTACCGAAACCGACCAGAAAACCGCCACAAGCCAGCAACCAAACCGGAAAATTTTCGCGTGGCTGATAAAAATCAGGTCTTATCTGATTGAACAAAAATGCGCCGATAACAATACCGGCCAGAAAAGCGATGCGCCAAAATACTTCCGTTCTGGAAACATTCATTAAACCGCCCATGATACCGCTGATACCGGCAATCCGACCGTTGAACAATAATAGCAGGGTGGCAGCCAGTCCTATCAGGATGCCGCCTGAAAACGCTGAGTAGGGAGTGAAGTTTTCCATAGTGTACCTAATGTGACTTTGTCACTGAATTTTATTGATTCAATCGCTAACATGCTAACTGAGAGAATTTAGCCACTCTTGTACTTTAATCAACACAAGCTAAATTTTGCTCACACGCCGTATATTTTTTCATAACCTATTAAGGTGAAAGACATGTTGGATTTTATGTTACGTATTTTTTCTACAGTTTTACAAATGAACATGAGAGATCATCATGACATTCCGTTTGCATTACCTTTGCTTTTTTTTATTTTTCTTGGCTTTATCATTAGCATTACTGTCCTTAAGTTTATTGATGTTGAAGAAACAGAAGGGTCAGAATAACAAAACCTTGCCGCCTAAAAGCGGGCTATTTTGTGTTACTTAACTATCGTTTAGCGCAAACTTTTATCAGGGCTTCGCGATCAATAATATCTATCGTGCCGCGCTTTAATTTTACCCAACCATAGCTCTCAAAAGTTTTTAGATGACGGGATACCACTTCGCGAGCTGAGCCTAATTCATAAGCCAGCTCCTGATGGGTCTTAGTCATTAGCTTTTCACCCGATTCTAATAAATTCTTGCATATTCGCTGGTCAATCGTTTCAAAAACAACGGCTTCCATGCGGCCAATTAATTTAGAAAGCCGCGATGAAAAGTTTTTGAAGACAAATTCACGGAAAAAAGGCGATTGCTCAATACACCGGTAAAAAGCATGGGATGACATGGCAAAAGCTGTCACTTCGCTTTCTGTTATGCCTTCAGCGGGGTAACAATCGCCACTCAGCATACAGGATGTCGTTAACACACAAGAGTCGCCAGAACGGACGTGGTAAAGCAGAACTTCCCGGCCACTCTCCGACATAATCTGGACTTTCACCGCCCCTTCAAGTACCAGTAAATAATTTTCACACAGACTGCCGGGATAAAATAGCTGTCGACCGGCAGCTAATTTAACCAGGCTTGAAGCATCCATCAAAAAATCAACGCCCTTGTCCCTGTTTTCAATAAACTGCGGGAAATGAGTAGCCCATAAGTCATGGTTATTTTTCATGTTTCTCTCACAGAGATGATTGGTTTCACCACTCACGTTTTAGTGACACATCTAATGGTCAATGCTTAATTGATAATGTCCGTCGGTGTGTTTTTATGGGCAACAGTATAATTATTCTCGATTAAGAAACACTAAGAGCGCGATTATCCCAAAGATGACAGCCGGTACAACGAAAAAGCTGCCCTGTGGCTCATCCCGGTTTTCGGTGCCCCTGCGTAAAGCGGAATCTTTTGATGCGTCATAGGGGACATCTTTTTTCACGCTAAATTGTTGCGGCCAATTGAGCTGACCATCAAAACTAATGCTGTTCGTAAAATCCAGGGCACTAAAATTAATGTTTGAATTGGCAGAAACGCCAGAAATTGGGGCGCTTGCCAATAACACAATGAGAGCCAAGCTTGAAATTATTTTTTTTATCATGTTCTTTCCTGCTAATTGTTGAGGTTAATGAGTGACGAATGTGTTTTCGGCACGGGGTGAAACTATGGGGTTTAATAAGGCGTAAGCAAGTAGACTTTCTCTTGTAAGTCAGTTAATCCCAGAGCCCGGAATTGGGGATAGTTGTCCAATACGCCTTGTTTAAACAAGCATTCAATTGCGTAGTTATCCTGGTAAAGTGTGTAGACTTCGGTTTCACTGACTTGTTTTTAACCCTGCTTTGTTCCAGGCATCTATGCCACCTTCCAAGTTATACACTTTTGAAAATTTTAGCGATTTTAATACGGTTAACGCTTGCTGAGAACGCCCGCCTTTTTGACACTGGGTGATGATCGGGGTGTTTTTGTACTGCTCAAGCTCGGTGAGTCGCCCCAGTAATTGACCCAACGGAATATGGATAGCGCCTGGAATGTGCTGTTGGTTCCATTCATCATCTTCGCGTACATCAACAATGACGGCTTTCTTCTCAGAAAACAGGGTTGCAGCTTCCTGCGGGGAAACGCTGTCAGTCTTGTTTTCCAGAATCGAATCGTTTTGCTGTTGATTTAAGGCTAATACCGGATTATTACTAGTATTTTGCGCCTGTGCGGTAGCGGCAACCAAACTAAGAATACCTACGATTAATTTGTTCATCATTACACCTTCTGTGTTAGTTTTATAAAAAATAAAAATAATGGATTGATTTAGAACTATCAGGTTTTTACTGTGGGTTATCAAGCAACGCTCAAAACAGGATGATCCATTTGCTGTGCGGCATATTGCAAAGCCGCTTTAATGTCATCGCATCGGCCTCAAGATAGGGGTAGTCTTCAAGTATTTCTTCACTATTGGCACCCGATGCCAATAAATCCAGAATATCCTTCACTCGGATGCGCATATTGCGAATGCAAGGCCGACCACCGCATATTTGCGGATCAGTAGTAATTCTATGTGGTTCAGACATGGCGTTTTTCTCTTGAAGCAGTGGAGGATGTCTCTAGGTTTAAACCGGAGAAGCAGGGGTAAATTCAGTAGGTCTTATAGGTTACTTCAGCAACCACCTGAATTTGCCTTGCAAATATTCAGTAACTATTACATTTTTCATGGCCTTAATGTAACGTATTCATTCTGGAATAACAAAACTCAGGGTGTGGCATGATTTACGATACGGGTGCATTTTTGGTCAGTGGCTTGTTAATACTGGTTTATTACCTGTATTTATGGCGACGGACCCGCCGCACACCGGATTCAAGTGTACATGTGCTCAATGCCAGGGTTCGGGAACGTTGGGTTGGCATGGTCATGAGCAAAGGCAACATGGAAATTCTGGCCATTCAAACCTTACGCAACTCGGTTATGGCGGCTAATTTCATGGCATCGACTGCCGTGCTGCTGATCATTGGCGCGTTAAATTTAAGCGAAAAAATCGGCACATGGACGTTGCAATGGCATCCTCATGCCTTAGCCGATATTGAATCCAGTCAGTTATGGCAGATAAAATTAGGCTTATTGCTGCTGGATTTTTTCATTGCTTTTTACTGTTTTGCGATGGCCATACGTTTTTTCAATCATGTCGGTTATATGATTAATCTGCCTGGCGACGCATCGACAGGCGACAGTTTATATAAGCAAACCTGCGCTTATCTCAACAGAGCCGGCAGTTACTATATGCTGGGAATTCGCACTTTCTTTTTTAGCTTGCCGATCATCTTGTGGTTTTTCGGCCCCTATTTTTTGCTGCTGGCGACGCTGGTGCTGATAATAGGGCTTGCCATGCTGGACAGGACACCGAGCTGAGTACAGGCCGTTGTTCAGCGTTCTTGTTAAGCGTCATGGCTGGAATTACCCTCTTCGGGAGAGCCAAATTTTTTCGCCGTGTACGATAAAACCAGGATCGACAGGCTTAAAATGGCTATCGCGCCGGTAATGCTCAGCAGCAAATACAAATGAAAATTGTCTGATACTTTCTGTACATCAATTACCAGATGTCGCGATAGTGCGGTAATGGCAATATAAATCAGGTATTGCACCGGTAAACGATGCGTTCTGAAGTAAATGCCGACCATCGCGCCCAATTCCAGATAAATGAACAGCAGCAGGATGTCTTCCAGGCTGGCATGGCCGGATTGCACCATGTGCAGATAATCATGTATTCCTGACCATGCAATCATCGCCCCTATGCCGAACAGCGCAAGATAATGGAAAAGATAAACCAGGCTGTCGCCTATTTTTTGGATGATGACTATCTTGCTGTCCATAAAGATTCCTCTTGATGCTCTACTAGTCTAAGGGCTAGGTGTTCACTTCCCCCTTTGAAAAAGGGGGATTGAGGGGGATTTATTTAAAAAATCTCCTCCAAACCCTTTTTTTAAAGAAGGGAGATAGAACAGTTACAAATTCTCAACTATCCGGTTCTTCGTTAATCTCTAACCATAACGCATTAATGATAGCCAAAGCACAGGCCAAACCGACACCTAAAATCCATGCAAAATACCACATACTGTTTCCCCTTAATACAAGACGTTGTTGTTTTTCTGAATATCCTCAACCGTCACCTTGCCGCGCATAACACGATACACCCAGGTGGTATAAGCCATAACGACGGGCATCATCAACACGGTAGCAAAGAACAGTATATTTAAGGTGTAGTGGCTGGCGCTAGCATCCCATACAGTTAGACTGCTGGTCGGGGAGATGCTGGATGGCATGAGAAATGGAAACATTGAACCCGCCGCCGTCACTATAACGCAAACAACGACCAAACAGCTGGTTAAAAACGCCCACCCAGTA
>NZ_FUKJ01000055.1 GCF_900163745.1 Crenothrix polyspora | reverse complement strand
TTAGCTGCTGGAATATGGAATTTTAATATAGCTAACCGCCATTGATTTAAAAAAACAACTCTACTGATTTTTTGATAAGTATTCACTTCCCCCTCTTTGAAAAAGAGGGGAACTGAACAAGTACCTTAAGATTAATTCTATTAAAGTGATTTTTACCCTTAAAATTTTAGCAAAGCACTGGTTTTATTAATGCGCGATATACTGATTACATTGATTGTTTTAATCGGGTGTATTAATACAATAAGAAAACCCTATATTGGTGTATTGCTTTGGTCGTGGCTCAGTTACATGAATCCGCACCGTTTGGCTTATGGCTTTGCGTATGAAGCCCCTTTTGCCTATATTACCGCGATTGTGCTGGTGATATCGATGTTAGTATCGAAAGAAACTAAACGATTGCCTGTTAATGGCTTAGTCATCATTTGGATTATATTCATTATATTTATGGGTATTACGACTTTTTTTGCTTATTTTCCTGATGTAGCAAGAGCATATTATATTCGAGTTATTAAAATACAGCTTATTGTGTTTTTTACGATGATGTTAATAAACGATATAGACAAGTTGAATAAGTTAATATGGGTTATTGTGTTGTCGATTGGTTATTACAGTGTAAAAGGCGGTATTTTTACGGTAGTGACAGGTGGGGGTTATATTGTTTGGGGGCCTGCTGATAGCTATATAGAAGATAATAATGGTTTAGCGATTGCCATATTAATGGTTGTACCGTTGATGCTTTATTTGCATCATATCGAAGAAAAGCAATGGATAAAAAAATGTTTATTGATTGCCATGATATTCAGTTTGTTTACCGTATTAGGTAGCCAGTCCAGAGGGGCGCTGTTAAGTATTATTGCGGTAGGGATTTTTTATTGGGGAAAAAGTCAAAGCAAAGTGGCGGCTGGTTTATTTATGATTGTATTTGGCTGTGTTATTTTTTCATTTATGCCAGAATCGTGGTATAAAAAAATGGATACCATTGGGGCTTACCAACAAGATGGTTCGGCGATGGGGCGAATAAATGCCTGGCATTATGCGTACAATGCGGCCAATGATAATCTGTTGGGCATGGGATTTGACTCATGGTCCGCTCAAACCTTCGCGTTATACGCCCCCAATCCAGCCGATGTACATGCGGCGCATAGCATTTATTTTTCGGTATTGGGAGATCATGGCTGGATTGGATTAATATTGTATTTAATAATTTATTTTTTAGCGTGGGTCAAGTTAGCAAGTGCAGTTAAAGCTACTGCTAAAATTGAAGCATTAAAAAAATATAATTTTTTAGCAAAAATGCTGCAAGTCAGTTTAATTGCTTATTTTGTGGGTGGCGCTTTTTTAAGTTTGTCTTACTTTGATTTGCCTTGGCATATTGTTAGTTTTGTGATTATAGTCAGCGAATTTTTAAAAAATGAAAGCAAGCACGCAGTCGTTATAAAGCATAGGGCACAGATAAGGCCCATTTGACTGATAAAAATAACATCCGTTTGTAATCGTTCAGTCCCCCTCTTTGAAAAAGAGGGGTTAGTACCCAAAGGGCATAAAGGGAGATTTTTTAAATAAATCCCCCTCCACCCCTCGTAAACTCTCCCCTTTTTCAAAGGGGGAGGTGAATACTTACAAAAATAACAGTAACTACTCAGTAGATGTTACAACAAAGTCCACGGAAAGCACAAAAGACACAAAAGGTTTTCGGTAATACTTCTTTTTGCAACAAAATACCCATATTTTTCTGTGTTTTTTGTGCTTTCCGTGGACAAATAAGAACTTTTTACTCTATCTTTTGGATAGCTGAGTAGTTACAAATAACATTCTTTTAAATCCGTGGTTAGTGATAACCTGCGATCAATGACACTAAAATCTAATCACCTGAATTGCTTGGCTAGCAGTTGCTCATTTTCTATCATCGCGTTAACATGAGCATCACTAAACAGCTTATGATTATTTGTAAACAGGGGTATTGATTTTAAGCTTCTTTTACGTGTCAACTGATTTTTAATGTTTGTGTTGGGTTGCCATCGCTTTATGTTTTTTGCTGCTAATGCTACCCATTGCTTGATATTTCGAGTTACAACGCCAGTGGATGGCTTAAATTATCTAGGTGTTGGTAATCTTTTTTTCGGGTAACAGTTGTTACCTAGAGTCTTTTTGCGACCAAGGCAGTGTGATTTGTATGACAGGGAAGGGCAGTATTAATAAACAAAGCGTCAGTGCGGTTAAATGGAGCGCTTTGGGGAGTATCGCGCAATACGGTTTATCGTTGGCAGCACAAATTATTTTGGCGCGGCTGTTGGGGCCGGAAAATTATGGCTTGTTTGCGATGGGCTTGATTGTACTGACGTTCAGCAATTTTCTGTCTAATTTTGGTTTTGCTTGGGGACTGATTCAAATCCAGGATTTGAAAATTGAAGATATCCGTTTTGCGTTTACCTGGCAGCTGATTTCAGGGAGTTTAGTTGCCGTTCTGCTGTATGTGTTTGCGCCGGAAGTTGCGGACTATTTTAATGAGCCGCGTGTTGATCCTATTGTTCGCTGGTTAAGTTTAGCGTGTATTATCAGTGCCATTACCGCACCCGCCAGCAACTTGCTCAGACGTAATCTGGATTTTCGCTGGATTAATATTATTCAAATTATCAGTTACTCCATTGGCTATCTTGTTATTGGAATTCCACTTGCCTATTATGGTGCAGGTGTTTGGTCGCTTGTTGCAGCGTGGCTTGTGCAGGCATTGTTAACGCTGATTCTGAGCTTTATCCGCCATCCTCATTCAATTAAGCCGCTTTTTTGGTACGATGGCGCTAAAGCCATGTCTGGCGTTGGTTCGACTGTATTTATAACCAACCTGTGTAACTGGGCGCTGGATAATTTAGATCGTATCTTCTTGGGACGCTTTCTGGATTCCAATGCTGTGGGTCTTTACAGTGTCGGCTATAACTTAGCCACTACCCCCAACAAGTTACTTACCGGGGCGTTGCAACCTGCTTTTTTGACCGCAGGGGCTAGATTTCAATCTGAACCGGAACGTTTACGTTACGTTTTTTTACCGGTGCTGGCCTCGGTTTGTGTATTGATTACACCACTGTTTGTGTTGTTTGCCATTATTGCTGATGATTTGGTGGGCTTTTTGTATGGTGAGGCCTGGCAATCTACGGCGGTTGTTTTGGCTATTTTGGCATTATCCATGCCTGCTTTCATTATGTGGGCAATGTCAACACCTATTTTGTGGAATACACAGGGTAAACACCTGGAAAGTTTATTGCAGTTACCGATTTTAATGTTTTCTGGTTGGGCATTATACGTGTTTGCCAAGCAAGGTGTGCTGGTGGTTGCATTAATTGCAGCGGCCACCTTAGGCGTTAGATCGTTGGTGATAACGACAGCGGCCTGTCGGCGTTTAAAAATTGGCTTACAGCATTTATTGCCGTTTTTTGCCCGTGGCTGGGCATTGACACTTTTAGTGGCTTACGGTACTTTTGCAGGAGTTGAGCTGGGCGAGTTTGCTAGCAGCGCCTATTTTGGGGGGCAATTGGCGATGATGGTCGATGGAATTGCCCATGTTAAGCTTGATCTTATCGTACGTATATCCCAGCATTTGCTGCCGCTTATGGGCGGTGCTTTTTTGGGGAGCGGCGTATTTGTTCTGGTTTTAGTACGGTTTCCACGTTTGTTGGGTAATCAGGTACTTGGCATGTTGGCACGCTTTAGTCCAAGATTTATTCCGAAAATGCAGGGATAACTCAGGGTAATGACAAGGAAAGATGAATGACGAGCGTTTTATTGGCCTTAATAGTGTTTTTGGTTGCCATGATTGCGGTAATTGGCTTTGGTGCTCTTTTGCACTGGCGACGGCATCATGACACAAGTTTGTTGCCTTATATTTTTTATCTTGCCATCCATAGTATGGCTTGGCAGATGGCCACATCGGGGCGAAATTTGTTTGCTTCGACGCTATTGGGTTCTCCTGAACTGGTAGAGCCTGTTGTAGCCATGTCTCCAGCTGTCTTATGGGCCTCCCGATTAACATCGTTGTTTATTATGGTGGTTGCGATTGAGCGTATTGTTAACCGGCTCCTGCATTATGGGCGAGGTTCCAAGATACCGGTAGGATTGTTGGTTGTTTTTGTGTTCTATTTTGTGACTACAGTACTTTTTAGTGCATTTCTAAGTACCCATCCCTCGCTGTCGCACGAATATTTTTATCTGTTTTTGGGAGGGATTGCTGCCTTATTGCTCACTGAGGCTGATGGAGATAACGCCATTGCTTGCGCCCGTAATGCAATTTTTTCACTTCTGCTTGTCAGTGCCGTGTTTGCGGCTATTAAGCCTGAGCTGGTAATGCGTAATGACTACGTTGAGGGCCTGATTCCTGGATTGACTATTCGTTATGTTGGCTTAACCGGCCATTCCAATTCCATTGGGTCATTGGTCGTCGTTCTTTTATTGTGTTTATGGAGTAGGCCTTATTCCAGGGTTTGGCTTAATTACTGTGCGTGGCTTATTGGCTTGGCGACGTTGATATTCGCGCAATCAAAAACTAGCTGGATTACCTTTTTATTGGGTGCGGCCTGTCTTGCGTATTTTCGGTACATCGGTTTTTTAAAACGCTATCTTTTGGATTTTAGGCGCCCCATATTTTTGGCGGTTTTTTTGTTCATGGGAATGATAGTAGTCGCAGGAATCACAGTTATCATCATGTTTGGCCCAACCGGCAATCCTTTAAGTTCGTTTTTTGTGACTCAAGCCGGTGCGGAGTTGATGACACTGACTGGCAGAGACCAGATTTGGGCAGTTGCTGTGCGCGAGTGGCATCGAAATCCCTTATTTGGTTATGGATTGACGATCTGGAATGACGCATTCCGTGCAAGAATAGGCATAACTGGCGCAGTTCATGCCCATAACCAGTTTTATCAGACACTCTCTAGCGCGGGGATTGTAGGGGTGGTGGGACTAGTTCTGTATGTGTTGACACTGTTTTGGTTTGTGCTCAAAACAGCGCGGGTCAGCCAAGGTTTAACGTTAGCACTTTTTGTGATGTTGATGCTTCGCTCAGTAAGTGAAGTGACATTAACTATGGTGAGTCATTATGGGCCAAACGAGCTCACGCATAGTCTTATGTTGATGGTGATTGCCGTTTATTTGCCGCGTCGTACAAATGTAGTGACCTCTCCTATACATTCCTAAGACTTATTTCTACAAGGGGGGGATTTTGCTATGGTGAATTAGTTTTTGCATAATTAAATATAATGAAAATGGAGCAGTGAAGATGCGTGTTAATTTAATAACCAGTAAAATGTCATTCGTAATTTGTGCAAGCATAATAATATTTATAGTTTATGACTGCGGAAATTTTAATGAAAATGCCATGTCATTAATGTCCAAAAACAGTTCTTCCAAGTATTTAAAAGTTTTGTTTTTATTGTCAATAGTGATAATTACTTATTGTTCAGTAGCTTGTTGTATTGTTGCACGCTCGTCTTTGTTGCGGATAGTTGGGGCATTATTATTTTTTGCTGGTGTAGTGAATGCCTTTGCTTTTGACGTGGCAGGCAGTTTTCCAGATGCCATGTTACTAAACGTAGCAATACAGGATCGTCATTTTGCAGGTCAATTTATATTCAGATATTGGAAGTTAATTGTTTATATATTAGGTTATTCAATCGCGATTTATGCCTTATTATCGGTTGCTAAAACGAAATTATCTTTGTCTTGTTCCAATAGCCTAGTAGGCGTTCTTCTTTTTTCAGCAATATTCGCTAATTTGTCTTATATAAAATTCACGGATGGTCGTAGACCTGCCTTTTTTGCTTACAACGTCACTATAGAATCCTCTAAAGCGATATTGGCACCAGGAATTCCTTACATACAACGCAGTCAGGTTGCCACCAACGTATGTACCCAATGTCCTGATATTGTGTTCTATATTATTGATGAGAGCGTAAATTACGAGGCATTAAGTGCCATTAATTCAATAGTTCTGCGGGCAAATGATATTAGTAAACAACTGGGCGGAATCCCCACGTTTACTTATAAAGGCTATTCTGCTGGAAATCATTCATCAGTTTCAAATTATATCCTTAGGCTTGGCGTTGGGAAATCTTCATATCCGGATAGCAATAATGCTACATTGGCGCTCCCCAATATATTTTCCTATGCTAAGGCCTCGCAATATAAAACTATTTTTTATGATGCTCAGTCTGAAAACAACCGCTTGCAAAACAGCATGTCCCAATATGATCTTGAGTATATTGATCATTTCATGACATCAGATTCTTCATCCAAATTTTATGATCGCGATATTATTGCGCTTCAAAGAGTACGCAAATTTATTGATGAAGCAACCCCTAGCAATAAGGTGGCTATTACTTTGGTAAAGAGAGGCATACATTTTCCGTATGTTAATAATATACCGCCGAATCTTTTGGCAGAATTGCCTGAAGGTTGTCATTCTGCAGATGTTTCTTTTTCCTCACAAAAAGTAGTTTGCAAAAAATCACAGTACGAAATTGCTCTCAAATTATCAGTTGATCAGTTTATGTCGCAACTTTTTCCTATGCTTGATGGCAAAAATTTTGCTCTTATTTATACGTCTGATCATGGGCAAAATTTATCGTCTAAGTACCAGCTACCTCATGGATCTTCCGAGAACACTTCTGAATGCGAAATTTCGGTTCCCATTCTTATCGCAGGAAGCATTTTTGGCCATGCAAAGGAAGATAAAACGATAAAATCCCATTTCCAAATTCCACCTACATTATTAAGTGTTTTTGGTTTTGCTCCACAAGCCAATGTTAATGACATTGCACTTTGGAAAGAATGGCGTGGTGGGTCTGATTTCCTTCGAGATCCGTTTGAATCAGCTGGTCAGTGGCATAAAGCGGTAGGGCATTGCGCTTACTAGTTGATTATATTTCAACTTGTTAGCATTACTATTCTTTTTTTGTTCAATGACGTTTATTTTCAGCCTCATCAGGTGAAACTCGAATAACCCAGTCTACAAAAAATAGAGGATACGCAAATGAAAAAACTTATCACATTACAAATTCAACAGCGATTGTTGGTTATTATAGGCTATTCAGCATTTGTGTTCTTGTTGATATTACCCTTTAAAGTTTTGGCATCCCCTTTGCCCGATGTGATACGTACTGGTGGTCCTTCCAAGCCACATGAAGCAAAAATTGCTGTTTTAGTATCACAAAACGTATACGCCGGCAAACCCTTCACGGTAACCAACGAAAAAGGTGACACTGTTTTCAGTGGCACGCTTAAAGAAGCCAATAATCCGATACCGTGGAATTATGCAGCAACGGCTGATTTTTCCAGCTTAACAACACCTGGTCGTTATACATTGCAATCACAAAAGTTAAGGTCTGAGCCATGGGTTATTGATGAAAACGCAGGCAATGATTTGATTCCAATCTTACTGGGTCTATTTCATGCTAATCGGGATGGTTATGAACCCTCATTCCAGCATAAGCCTGCTCATTTACATGATGCTACCGTTAAAGGTGGACGCTACGATAATAAAAAGTTTGATCTTACGGGTGGTTGGATGGATGCCGGTGATCAAAGGCATTTTACCGATACCGCCGCCTATGCCGCTATCATGTTGCAAATTGCCGCCAAGCTCGACCTTACCCATGCTGATGAGCTAAACAATGAAGCAGATGTGGGCATACGATGGCTTTTAAAAACGCATCCTCTCCCTGATTTATTTATAGGCCAGATTGGTGATTGGCGAGATTCCGAACGCGGTTTTCGTGATCCTGCTGAAGATGATCAATCTGCATTACCCGGCATAGGTTATCGTTTCGCTTATCCATCAGGCTTGTCGGGTATGATGGGTAAAGTCGCCGCTGCGCTTGCTCTGGCGGCTGAACGTAATACGGGGAAAGAGCGTGCCAATTTATTGGCCCAGGCGCAGCAATGGTATCAGCAAGGTAAAGAAAATCACTCTGATGAACAATTGCCTGGACATTATTATGATAATCTGACATGGCACGATGACATGAGTCTAGCCGCAGTGATGTTATGGCGCGTGACTGGAAACGATCAATATCAAAGAGATGCTTACACTTACCTTGATGACGATAATGATTATCATTATACTTTTTCGAACCCCTCGATTGGTTTACTTAGCGCTGCTGATTTATGCGGTACGACTGGTCATGAAGCGACAACAGATATCAAAGTACGTGAACTGGCTTGCGGTATTTTACGCACGGCTGCCCAAGAGGTCATTTCTACTGCAACTATGGAAAATGCGCCTTGGGGAACTCCGGGACGTATGACTTGGGGGCAATTGGGGGATAATGGTGGACACGGTGCAATTATTGCACTTGCAAAACGAGTTAATTTAATAAGTGATGCCGCTGTCGCGGTTCGTGCCCGGGATTGGCTGCTGGGGTTAAATCCTTGGGGCAACAGTTTCATCGTAGGATATGGTGTAAACCCGCCAACAACACCCTATCATTGGGCAAGCGTTTTCGGTGAGAGCTTACCAAAGGGGGCCGTAGTCGGCGGGCCTGCTTCAATAACTGAATTAACAAAAGTAAAAGTAACGGTTCCGAAGAAAGGGCAGTTTGATTCAGATCGCGCGATTTATTGTAAAAAAGCTGACTACTATGTCACCAGTGAGCCTTCACTGGTTTACAATGCAAATTCTATTTTGCTTATTGCCTCCTTAAAATCATTAAAATAAACGCTAAACTATTAGTCATTCCTTAATAAGGGCGGTTAAGCAAAATATTTATTTTATTGCACCAGATCTGGTTTTATTTAGGCAGCTGAGATATAGCGTATATGTTTTTTCGGCTATGTCTTGCCAGTTATAACGCCCAGTCACCCACATTCGGATACTTTCTCGTTCAGCAGTTGTTAGATCGTCAGTTGACCACTCCCTGATTCGTTCTGCAAGCAATTCGATATTACCCAGTGGGAAATAGTGCTTGGGTGCTAAGCCCACCTCTAAATTAGCTGGAATGTCGCTGGCTAATACGGGCAAACCAAAGCTCAACGCTTCCAACAATACAATGGGCAGGCCTTCGTGAGAGGAGGGCAGCACAAACAAACCGGCATGAGCAAATAACTCCTGTAAAGCCAAGCCTCGTTGGATACCTGTCATAACAACGCCTGCTTCAGCCGCTTTTTCGATCACTTCGCGCTGATAAGCGTCAGGGTGGTCTGCCCCACCTACAAGCACCAGTTTCCAGTCGGGCAAATTAGCCTGTTTGAAGGCGGCTATCAAATCCAGATGGCGTTTTTCAGGTACCAGACGGCTTACCAGTAAGACATAATGACCCGGTGTTAAGTCGAATTTATGCAGTGCCTCTATTGAGCTAGGAAAGTGTGGCATAACCACCCCATTGGGAATCAGGGTCGATTCCACACCATGTTTTGTGCGGATCAAATCGGCGATGACTTTCGAAATCACGATACGCCCATTCGATAAACGCATCCCCCAACGTTCGCCTAGCCGGAGAGCGAATCGAGCAAGCAATCCCCACTTTTGCCGGTCGTAATCTGGGCCATGGTGGGTCACTACGACTCGCAATCCCAGCAATTTGGCAAGCGGTGTCATTAATGCGGGGCCAATAGCCTGAATATGCAGGATGTCTGGACGTTTGACAGCAGCATAAAGCACGCCCAAAAAAGTGTGAACAATTGCTTCCAGTCCCTTGGATTTTGGGTTCCAGAGGGAAACGAATTTCACACCCTTCCATTCTGATCCAATCTCGGTAGGTTGGTACACGGATCGTGTCAGTACGGTAATGTCGCAACCCAGATCCACCAGTAGTGGGCATAGATGCTCGGCGTGCGTCTCCACACCACCCTGCACATCAGGGAAGCCGCGTAGGCCGAGCATCATGATCCTGAGA
>NZ_FUKJ01000188.1 GCF_900163745.1 Crenothrix polyspora | reverse complement strand
GGCTGATGCTGACAGCTCAGGTTTCACCGTGAGCGAGAGTGCCGGCCGCGATGCTTTATTGGTGCTGGCCAGCAAAAAAGGCGATCCTCTAACCCAAAGCATCCCCAGTTTTTTTACCTGTGCCGGTTACCAGGACGGTTTTTTACAGAACTATGAGCGTATTGTTAGCCAACAAGCTGGGGACAACTGGATTATCGGCAGTGGGCAAAAAACCGAATTCAGTGATACCGAATTGAAAGCCTTGAAAGAAAACGTGTCACGCTTGTATTTTGAGGATTATATTAAGCGCTGGGATAGCCTACTGGCCGACATTCAACTGAAACCCTTTACCAACCAAGAGCAAATGGTGGAACTCCTGGGTGTTGTGGCCAGCGAAAGTTCGCCTTTAAAACTGTTTTTACAGGCGGTTGATGGGGAAACCAGTTTTAGATGCCTCGCGGACAAGGAAAAATCGTTACTGGGCAAAGCCGATAAAACCCTCAACACCGCCAAGTCCGCGCTCGATAAGATCATGAGTTCCACACCGGAAGCGCAGCAAACCACCGCCCCACAAATTACCACCAACTTGGTGACACAACACTTTAAAGATTTACATGATTTGGTACAAGGCAAAGACAATGCCGCCTCGGCACTTGACCGCTCCTTGTCCAGCCTGAATGAGCTGTATGTTTACCTAAACTCTTTAGCCCACGCCAGTGGGGAAGAATTGGTGTTGGAGCAACGCAAGCAAGTCGTGCAAATTATTGATAAAGTTAAATTAGAAGGCAAACGCAACCGCTTTCCCTTACTCAATAATATGATGGCCGATGTCGCCGATGGCAGTAATAGCTTAGTCAGCAATAATGTGCAAAAACATCTGAATGACCGCTGGCAAGCCGAAGTCGTACCGTTTTGCCAAAAAGCCATCAATGGCCTGTACCCTATCGCCAACCATGCACGGGAAATCACCTACGAAGATTTTACTTACTTTTTTGGACCTGACGGCTTGATGGATGCTTTCTTTAAAAAATACCTGACCGCTTCGGTAGAAAAATCCGGCCCGACCTGGCATTGGCAAAGCAATGGTGAAGCGGGTTCCGGTATCTCGGCCGCGTCTTTAAAGCAATTCCAAATTGCCGATACCATTAAAAATGTCTTTTTCCGTATGGGTAAAGCCCCGACCGTCAGCTTTAAGCTGAAACCTTTGTCCATGAGTTCCAGCATAGAGCAATTTATGCTGGATGTGGATGGCCAGGTACTCACTTACGCACATGGCCCCATACAACCTATGGACATGAAATGGCCTGGGCCTAACAACTCAGGGCAAGTCAGAATCGAGCTATTGCCACCGCAAGAAGGTAACTCTGGCCTGTCTAAAGAAGGGCCTTGGGCTTTGTTCCGCTTGTTTGAACAGGCCAAAATGGCCAGAACGTCCAATCCCAGCGTGTTTTTCGTCGCTTTTAACTTACAAGGACGCGAAGCCAAATTTGAGTTGAATGCCAATAGTGCTATCAATCCTTTCCAATTATCCGACCTACAGGCTTTTAGATGCCTACCGAACCTATAACCAATACCTTAGGCTACTACGGCAAAGTCCCCACCCAAGGGGATTTTATCAGCAAGGGCTTGCCACGCAGCTTTATTGAACCTTGGGATATTTGGTTGCAAGAAGCCATTTTTACCAGTCAACGGCAATTAGGGCAGCAATGGTTAGGCTATTATCTAACCAGCCCTATCTACCATTTCGTGTTATCGCCAGGTATTTGCGGCGACACCGGCTGGTTAGGTGTTGTAATACCCAGCGTCGATAAAATTGGCCGTTATTATCCGATGACGATCAGTTTGATGATCGATGCCACCATTAACCCTTTTGTCACCCTACAAAAGCAACAATGGTTTGCCCGTTTGGAACAATTGGCGCTGTCTTGCTTACATGAGAATTACAGTCTTGATGTGTTTAATCAAGCCATAGCGCAATTACAGCAAGAACCGATTGGCCACTTCGTTAATACCCCCTCCTCCATGCAAAAACTTTACAGCCAAACTTACCATTCGGCCTGGCACCTATCAATTAATGGTGAAGACCGCTTGACCGGACTGTTTGCTTCTATGCTGGACAGCGTGCTAAAAGAACAATGCTTTGCCTATAGTTTATGGTTAACTCAAGGCTCGGAAGTTGTGCAGCCTTCGTTTTTATTTGCTGAAGGCCTACCCCCGTTTAAGGGGATGGCCGCCCTATTTGATGGCAATTGGCAACAATGGGGTTGGCAAGACAATCGTTATCCTATACTACGGGGATCAAACAATGGCACTGACAAAAACCCCTAAATTCGCCTGGACATCCTTCGCAACGACCCACATTGGCAAGGTTCGTAAAATCAACCAGGATGCTTTCGTCAATTTACCGGATAAACAACTGTGGGCGGTGGCCGACGGCATGGGAGGCCATGAAGCCGGTGAGTTTGCCAGTGCCGCTATCGTCAATGCCTTAAGCCAATTACAGCCGGGCAAAACGCTAGGCGGCACCGTTAACGCTATTTACGCTCAATTGGACAGTGTTAACCGTGAACTGGTTGATATGGCCTCGGCAATGGGTAACCATGCCGTTATTGGCAGTACAGTGGCTATTTTGTTGGCGCAACGGCAACATTTTATTTGCTTATGGTCCGGCGACAGCCGGATTTATCTCTTGCGTAAAGGGCAATTAAAACAGCTGTCACGCGACCATAACTATGTCTCCAAACTGCTGAATGATGGTTACGATTTGGAGCAGGCCAATAACCAGCTATTTTCCCAATCGCTTATCCATGCCACGGGTGTAGAATTTGAGCTGTATTTAGAAGTCCAAATGCAAGAGCTACAGCCCGGTGATAAGTTTTTGCTGTGCAGCGATGGCTTAACCAAAGAAGTCTCTAATCTCGACATTGAGTTAGCACTCAATAAGCATGGTGTTGAAGAAGCTGTAGCGCAATTATTGCTAAAAACATTAAAGGCTGGCGCGCGAGACAATGTCACTATTGTCGCCGTGGACGCATCTGCTTTATTATAATACAATAATTTATCGCATGGATCGATAACCCCGTCACTTTATCAACTACCCGGTACAGCTAAGTGCCATTAGCGTTACCGGGTGGCAGGCAGTGAAAAGGGATGCTATACCTTACCGTTCATGTGCAGAAAACTGTTCCCGTTTTTTGCATAAAAGTGTAGTTTTTTCAAAACGTTCCGGACCGGAAACGACCCATTTCAGCCAACGGTAGGAATCCCTATTGCCAAGCTGCTGATCATAAAGGAACAAAAAAACAGTGGCGCTCTGTCCCCCGTTTGACGGGACTGAGGAACAGCCCGTCACTTGTCCATCGGGACTACACTATTCTGCAAATGTTTATCGGGTCTACATTATTATGCAAATTTTCTTTGCACAATAATGTAGACAGGATTTTATAAGTCATTGTTTTATAATGCATAGCTCAGGAACAATATTATGCAAATGAACGGCGGGCGTTCATTTGCATAATATTGTTCCTGTAAGTTGACACCATTAATGAAAACGATGGCCCATCAATGAAAAAGCCTGGACAGCGTTAATGAAAAAAACGGTGAATCCATTGGGTAGATTTCAATGGTCTTCAGGCAGAGCCGTTCGATTTTGAGTAAGGATTTTTCATTATTGATGTCATTTTTTATAAAAATTTTTCATTAATTGGGTTATTTTTCAACACTATGGTTGTATTGGTTCAGCGTGACTTGGACTTGGCTCTCTTATAAACTTAGGAGAAGTCGGAGTCATTATGTCAAAGAAAAACAAATCATGGTCGTCAGAAGATACGCTGGCAATTTTGAGAGAACACCTTATTGAAGGTAAATCGGTCGCAGACTTATGCGAAGCTAGAGGATTGGCACCTTCGCTGTTTTATACCTGGCGGGAGGAGCTGTTCAAACCGAATGTCGCTGCTGATAAAAAGCGTAATCAACGAAAAGAGCAGCTTAAAATCAAAGCATTGGAAGACAGGTTGGCCGAAAATTAAGCAAGATTGCGCTAAAAAACGAAGTCATTGCCGAACTGTTGGAGGCGCACACCAAGGTAAAAAAAAGCTTTGGAATCGGGTAGATTCGTCATGGACTGGGCAAATGGTACGTGACGAAGCATTGGAGTTTATCAAGTACTGGTCGATGTGGGCTGAAGTGCCGATAAAACACCTGTTGGCTTGGTTGGCGCTTCCCAAAAGCACGTATGGCACATGGTTAAAGCGTTATGGCATCGGCAACCGGCATAATGGCCTGATACCGCGTAACCATTGGCTTTTAGAGGCTGAAAAGCAGGCGATCTTGGCATTCCACCACCGCCATCCATTGGAGGGTTACCGGCGTTTAAGCTACCTGATGTTGGATGCCGATGTGGTTGCGGTGAGTGCAAGCTCGGTTTATAGAGTACTCAAGGAAGCGGGTGTTTTAGACAGTTGGCAGACGAAGCCGTCTAAAAAAGGGACGGGGTTTGAACAACCATTGGCACCCCATGTCCACTGGCATACCGATGTCAGCTATATCAATGTGGCAGGCACGTTTTATTATTTTTGTAGTGTGCTGGATGGTTTTAGCCGCTATATTGTGCATTGGGAACTACGCGCCTCCATGAAAGAAGAAGAGGTTGAAATGATATTGCAACGTGCCAAGGAGCTGTTTCCAGGCACTACGCCGCGCGTCATTAGCGATAATGGCCCACAGTTTACTAGTGCCCCGTGTGGGTATCGCCAAAGACTTTAAGGAATTCATTCGCTTATCGTCAATGACTCATGTTAGGACATCGCCCTATTATCCACAAAGCAACGGCAAAATAGAGCGTTTCCATAAAAGCCTGAAGACTGAGTGTGTACGTAAACAGTCATTGGATACGCTTGCAGAAGCAAAAAAGGTGATCGCGGCCTATGTGCTCGCATACAATGAGCAGCGGTTGCACAGTAGTATTGGCTATGTCACGCCACTAACCAAGCTTAATGGCGAAGATATAGCCATTTTCGCAGAACGGAAGAAAAAGTTGGTCGCAGCACGGATGGTGCGAAAAGAAAGGTTGTTAAATAAAGGGGAATTGGTGGTTTATCAGCCTCTGGTTGATGCCGCATAATTCCTAAATTGGTAGATGGGCAAAGTCCAAGTTCATCTGAAGCATTACAATCTACAATCGATTCGCCAAATAAAATAACAGGATCAGGACAAGCATGAAATACGGAGACCTTATCCAGTTCGACCCGATTGAATCGGTTGTGCAATTACGTGATGCAGATAAATCCAGCGCAGCCCAACAATTGGTGAGTACTTACGCCATTTCAGAAGAAATGGCGGAACGTCTAACTCTGCTTGTATTTCCACAAATGCAGTTTGAACAACCAGTAGATAATAAAGGCTTATTGGTTGTAGGAAATTATGGCACAGGTAAATCGCATTTAATGTCTGTGGTTTCCAGTCTCGCAGCAGACGCGTCATTGGTAACAGCCCTAAGCCATTCTGGCGTAGCTGAATCTGCAAAACAAATAGCCGGACGATTCAAAGTCATTCGTACCGAGATTGGTGCTACCACTATGTCCTTACGCGATATTCTGGTTGCTGAATTGGAAGAAAACCTGGATAAGCTTGGTGTGGATTATATATTTCCAGAAGTAAGCACCATCACTAGCCACAAACGGGCTTTTGAAAACATGATGGAGCAGTTTGGACAGGTTTATCCTGAGCATGGCTTACTTCTGGTGGTTGATGAATTGCTGGATTACTTGCGTACCCGCAAAGATCAGGAACTTATCCTGGATCTTAATTTTCTTCGCGAGGTTGGCGAAGTGTGTAAGGATCTGCGTTTTCGTTTTATGGCCGGTGTACAGGAGGCCATTTTTGATAGCCCGCGTTTTGCTTTTGTTGCCGACAGTATTCGCCGCGTCAAAGATCGATTTGAGCAAATACTTATCGCCCGGAACGATGTCAAGTTTGTGGTTGCCGAACGGCTGCTCAAGAAAAATGCTGAGCAGCAAGTCAAGATTAGGGAATATTTGATACCCTTTGCCAAATACTATGATGACCTCAATGAGCGAATGGATGAATTCGTGCGTTTATTTCCCGTACATCCCGATTACATCGATACTTTCGAACGTGTCACTGTCGTTGAGAGTTGAGAAACGTGAGGTTTTAAAAACCCTGTCCATAGCAATGAAGGGCTTGCTTGATAAACCAGTGCCTCAAGGCGAACCCGGCCTGATTACCTTCGACAGTTATTGGGGCACACTTAAGCAAAATGCTTCCTTTCGTGCGATTCCTGAGATCAGGGCAGTTATTGATTGCAGCCAGGTGTTGGAATCCCGTATTGAAAATGCTATCAGCCGTAAACAATACAAACCGATGGCATTACGCCTGATTTACGCACTGTCTGTGCATCGTTTAACTACCGGCGACATTTATTCACCTATCGGTGCATCTGCCGAAGAACTACGTGATCGGCTTTGTCTATTTGACCCATTGATTGCCGAACTGGGCAGTGATGAGCCGGATAAGGATCTGCAAACCCATGTTGAAACCGTCCTGCGTGAAATTCATAAGACGGTTAACGGACAGTTTATTTCATTCAATTCAGATAACCGCCAGTTTTATCTGGATTTGAAAAAGACCGACGATTTTGATGCCTTAATTGACAAGCGTGCAGAAAGCTTGGGCACCGCGCAACTGGATCGCTTTTACTACGAAGCGCTTAAACGGGTGATGGAATGTCAAGATTCTACTTATGTCAGCGGTTATAAAATTTGGCAACACGAATTAACCTGGCAAGAGCACAGAACGGCACGTACGGGCTATTTGTTCTTTGGCGCACCTAATGAACGATCTACCGCTGTACCGCAACGGGATTTTTACTTGTATTTCATCCAACCTAACGACCCGCCTCGTTTCAGCGATGATAAGACCAAGGATGAAGTTTTTTTTCGATTGAAAAAGGATGATGAAGAATTTCAGGGTGCACTTAAAAATTACGCGGCAGCGCTTGATCTTGCCGCTACATCTTCAGGCCATGCCAAAGCCACCTATGATTCCAAAGCCAATGGTTTTCTAAAAAAACTGGTGCAATGGCTGCAAAAGAATGTGCATGATTGTTTTGAGGTCACCTATCAAGGCCGAACCAAAAATTTTTCCAATTGGGCGCGGGATGCCGGTAAAACCCTGCGTGACCTCTCCGGCGTATCGCCTCACGAAACCATTAATTTCCGTGATTTGATCAATACCATTTCGGGTGTTTGCTTAACCCCTAATTTTTCTGATCAAGCGCCTGATTACCCTTATTTTTCAATTCTCATTACTGGAAATAACCGGACACAAGCTGCCCAGGATGCATTGCGTGCCATTGCCGGACAGAACCGTACCAAACAAGCTACGGCAATTTTGGATGCCTTGGAACTGCTGGATGGTGAACGCATTGAGCCACACCGATCCAAATATGCCAAGTTCATACTTGATGTGGTTAATGCCAAGGGACATGGTCAGGTCGTCAATAGAAACGAGCTTATCCACGACGATAATGGACTCGAATACCTGGATCCTCACGCATCACGGCTGGAAACCGAATGGGTGGTGGTTATTCTGGCTGCTTTGGTTTATTCCGGTGATATTGTCTTGTCGATTCCGGGCAAGAAATTTGATGCTACGGCATTACAGCTGCTTGCCGCCACCGGTATGGATGAGTTAATCCGCTTTAAGCACCTGGAGCAACCCAAAGAATGGAATTTGCCAGCGCTTAAAGCCTTGTTTGATTTACTGGGAATACCCTCGGGTATGGCGCAGCTGGTTACCCAGGGCAAAGATGAGCCCGTGCAGAACTTGCAGCAGGAAGTCGGCAAAATCGTCAAACGCATTGTCATGACCCAGCAGACACTCAGGGAGGGCATTTCCTTTTGGGGGCTGGATTTAATGGCCGGTACCGACCTGTCCAGCCAAAGCAATGGCTTGAACGAAGCCAAGAATTTTTTTGAATCCTTACAGGCCTATACTAGCCCAGGCAAGCTAAAAAATTTCCGTTACAGCGCACAGGAAGTGAAGGAGCATGATAAAGCGGCCAAGGCTCTTGATACACTGGACCGACTGCGTGAATTTGTGATGAGTCTCAGTCCAACCGCGTCCTGGCTATCCACTGCCGAATCGGTATTGCCAGCCGATCATGACTGGGTGGATCGCATGAAAGCCAGTCGGCAAGATATTTTGGCGGTGTTAAAACAAACCGATTTGTCTGCATTATCAGAAAAATCACTGGCGATTGGAGCCCAACTGCAAGAACTCAAAAAAGACTTTTGTGTGGTTTACATGGGCCTACATACCAAGGCGCGTTTGGGTGTCAACGATGACAAGCGTAAAGTAGCCTTTAGCCTTGCTCAATGATGTCCGTCTGCAAACCCTGGTTAAGCTCGCGGGCATAGACTTGATGCCCAGGCAGCAAATGACCGAATTCCAAAACCGGCTGGCCGGTTTGAAGAGTTGTTTTGCCTTGACCGAACAGAATCTTGATGCTGCACCGGTTTGTCCCCATTGCGGTTTCAGGTCATCAATAGAGATGGGTATGGCGGCTGGCGCACAACTTGAGCAATTGGATAACCATCTTGATGTACTGCTTACCGGCTGGACAAATACATTGTTGGGTAATCTTGAAGATCCGATTACCCAGGCCAACCTGGAACTGCTCAAGTCAGATGACCGTGAACTTCTCGAACGCTTTATCGCTACACGGGAATTACCGGCTCCTTTGGACAATAACTTCGTCCATGCCTTAAAAGAAGTGCTGTTAGGTTTGGTGAAAATTTCCCTTAAAGTTCAGAAGTTACAGCAAGTCTTACAAGTAACGGATGGCCCTGCCACCCCAGCAGAAATGAAAAAACGTTTCGATACCTATATCGATCAACTAACCAGAGGTAAAGACCCTGCCAAAGTGCGGATTGTTCTGGAATAAACGGTAAAGACCCTAGTAGAGGACACCAGTGAAAAGATTTTCAGATACTGAATTGGAAGCATTGCTCAACGATCTTGAATCTGATCTTGCCGAGCGCAAGCAATCCTTTAAGGGAGAAACCCCAAAAAAAGCAAGGCAGGCTGTTTGTGCGTTTGCGAATGACTTGCCGAATTACAATCAACCGGGTGTACTGTTCATTGGTGCCAAAGATGACGGGACACCGTCACATGAAGCCATTACAGACGAGCTGCTCCGCAGTCTCGCCGATATGAAAGCTGACGGCAATATTTTGCCATTGCCGGTGCTGTCCGTTGAGAAAAGAAACTTAAAAGGCGCGGATATGGCGGTCATTACCGTGCTGCCGTCCGATATGCCGCCGGTGAAATATGAAGGCCGGATATGGATACGCACAGGGCCGCGTCGGGCTATTGCCAACG